>DAOUSX010000155.1 GCA_030627025.1 Dehalococcoidia bacterium | reverse complement strand
TTTTGTTCAGTAGGGCGAGTTACCATATCCAGTTTCATAGTCATTATCACGGGTGCTATAATCTCAATGAAAATAGCGGATTGTTCGGCGCGCCGAAATCAGGAACCTCAGTTTCCGCCGCTGGTGTCAACGACCACATGGAGTTGGGTCACGCCTCGCACTATGAGCCTTCAACGTAACCAACACCGTGGCATCCCTCTCAGACGTTGGAACCACAGAAAGATGGCTCAGTGATAATGACATTGAGGGTTACCAGCACGGTGGACCTTTATTCCTGGACACTCAGGTGGGGAGAGAAGGTGGAGGTGCTGGAGCCCGAGGAACTTCGCCAGGAAATAGCCGAAACCGCCCGAGCAATGCTGGATGTTTACCAGCAAAAGTAGCAGTCTGTGACAACCTAGGTGACACAGGAATGAGCTATGATATACTGGACAAATTAATCTTGGAGGTAATGACTTATGGTAAAGTTGGGGAAAATTGATGATAATACGCTCTGGGAATTGGCTCTGGCAAATCACTCCATGATTTTGTGGAACTTGAGGGTGGGGAAAAGAGAGGCATTAAGGATTTGGATTATAAACCCATTAAACCTCTAATATGGTGGTAGCGTGGGGGATATGGAGACCCAAAATATAGAATTCAAACCAACCTGGAGAGATGAATGCCTTAAGGTAATCTGTGCCTTTGCCAATGCAGATGGTGGAAGGCTGATAATTGGCGTAGATGATAATGGTAATCTCGAAGGAGTAAGAAATTCAAAGAAATTGTTGGAAGACATTCCAAATAAGGTAAGAAATAAACTTGGAATTATTCCCTCGGTTGAAGTTGAACGAAAGAAAGGCAAAGACATAATTCACATTTTAGTTAACCCGTCCTCAGTTCCTACATCCTACAATGGGAAATACTATGTAAGAAGTGGCAGCACTAATTTGGAACTGGAGGGGAACGAACTCACAAACTTCCTTATGAGGAAAGTGGGCAAAACCTGGGATGAATTTATTGAAGAAAGGGCATCTCTTGGCGATATAAACCCCGAGACGATTGAGAGTTTCAAAAAGCTTGCTGAAGATAGAATCCCTTCCATTGTTAAGGAAAAAGACCACAAGGTAATCCTCAAGAAGCTAAATCTTTTGGATGGCAGCAAATTCAAAAGAGCTGCGATTTTACTCTTCGGTAATGACTCACAGAAATTCTATCCCTCTGCTTATTTAAAAATTGGGAAATTCTTAACAGAAGCAGACCTACAGACGAGCGATGTCGTGGAGGGGAATCTTTTTGAACAACTTGGAAATGCTTTAGAGATCTTGAGAACAAAGTATTTGAAAAGTGAAATAAAATTCGAAGGAATTCATAGAAGGGAAATTTTGGAGTATCCTCATGAAGCTCTGAGAGAGGGAATAATAAATGCTCTTATCCATAGAGATTATCTCGGAACATCCACAATTCAAATAAGGGTCTATAACGATAGACTCACTATGATGAACGAAGGCAAATTCCCCCCTGAAGTGCCAGTGGAGAAGCTAAAAACAGAGCATCTTTCCAAGCCGAGAAATGTGCTTCTAGCGGGCGCTTTTTATAAAGCGGGATTTATAGAGAACTGGGGCAGAGGAACGATAAAGATAGTGGAAAAGTGTTTAGAGCAGGAACTTCCTGAACCTGACTTTAAGGAAGAATCTGGAGTTGTTACTGTGCAGTTTTACGGTGATAAATGGAACGAAAAAAATCTCAAAGAGTTGGGATTAAACGAAAGACAAATTAAGGCAGTGATGTATGTGAAGGAGAGGGGGAGGATTACGAATAAAGAGTATCAAAGGCTTTGTAATACTTCTGAGAGAACTGCCACCCGGGATCTGTCAAGTCTAGTTTCTGCAGAAATCTTTGAACAAATTGGCATTACTGGGAAAGGCACTGAGTATATTTTAAGGCGAGATAAAGGCGATAAAGACGCCACAAAGACGCCACAAAGAACCACAAAGAGCCACAAAGACGCCAAACGGCTAATAAAAACCTTGAAAACAACAAAGAACAATAGCGTTAATGAACTATCCGAAGGGAGACCGATAAGAGTAGAACCATGCCTATTTATTCTGATTCACGGCTAAGCATGTATGAAGACTGTCCCTTTAAGTATAAGCTTCGCTACAGGGACAACATCAAGCGGGACATCGAAGGGGTTGAGGGCTTCCTTGGTTCAAGGGTTCATGAGACCTTGAAGAAGTGCTATGACGACCTCAGGCTTACCAGGACAAATAGCTTGAGTGATTTGCTTGCTTACTATAACAAAATCTGGCAGGAAAACTGGAACGACTCAATCATCATCGTGAAGCAGGACCTGACAGCGGAGCACTACAGAGCCCTGGGCGAAAAGCTGATTGAAACTTACTACAGCAGGTATGCTCCGTTCGACCAGGATATAACCATAGGCACTGAGCTTGGTCTTAATTTCCCACTGGATGATGATAACAGATACAGGATGAGGGGTTACATAGATCGATTGTCACGCACTCAGGACGGTATTTACGAAATCCATGACTATAAGACGTCAGCTCATTTGCCAGGTCAGCAGGACATTGATAATGACCGGCAACTTGGCTTATACCACATTGGAGTTCAAAAGAAATGGCCCGATATGGAGAATATCAGGCTCATCTGGCACTACGTCGCCTTCGATGAGGAACTGGTTTCCTACCGCACCCCCGAGGCTATCTCAAGCTTAATTCAAAGCACAAGAGGCTTAATTGATGAGATAGAAGCGGCTGAGGACTTTCCACCAAGGGAATCTGCCTTATGCAACTGGTGTGAGTATCCTGACCTGTGCCCGATGAGGAGGCATCTGTGCACGGTGGAGGCGCTGCCAGTAAACGAGTATCTCAAAGAGCCGGGAGTTACGCTGGTTAACAAATACGCGGCTCTTAGTGATGAAAAGAAAAAGATAGACGAAGAGATACAGAAGGTGAGAGAGGCAATACTCGAGTATGCCAGGAAGGAAGAGGTTGAGGTCATAAAAGGCAGCGACCGTAAAGCGCGAGTTAAGTTTGAGGACAAGCTAAAGTTCCCCGGGAAGAACGATGCAGAGCGCCAGGAGTTGGATAACACAATAATAGAAGCAGGCAAATGGGCAGAAGTCTCTCAACTTGATGCTACAAAGCTCACCGATGCTATCGAAAGTGGCCTGTGGAGCAAAGACCTGATTGATAAAGTCATGAAGTACGGCAGAATTGAAACAACCGATTCCGTTCGTATATCGAAACTAACCGACGAGGAAAAGTAGGGAAGGAGATTGGTAATGAAGATGTCAACTGCGTACGGCGTGTGGCTTTTTATACAATAGTGGGAGGTTTTCTAACCGGTGAATTACGAGAATGTGACACTATGTAAGCTGGCTATCGCTAGCACCATGTACGATTCCCTAACGCCCTTCAATCATTCGCTTGAAGTCCTGAACAAGGCTACGGGCGGTAGCATAGACTTGACCAATCCCGAGCATCGCATTGCTCTCATAAAATGGTTAAATGATTGGGGGTGCAGGCATCTTTCGAAGGAACACCATGAGGTTGCATCATGCAGTATCTTGAACTGGTACCAGGTAGACGGCGCTAGTCTATTTACAAATGAGA
>DAOUSX010000143.1 GCA_030627025.1 Dehalococcoidia bacterium | reverse complement strand
TCCTTTCTTGATTGGGATGGGTGGAGTGGAGAAAGGGTGGTGCTCAGACCGGATGGCACCATACCTATAGCGAGACTTTATATCGAAAATCTAAGCCAGCAGGAGAATGCCAGGCTTTTCTATGTCACTGACATCTTTGCTTTCGAGCAGACGGGGAAGGAAAATAGGGAGCGGTGGCAATGTGGTGTCGAGTTCTTAGGTGGTGCTAGTCCAATGGCAGATGTAGAGCTGATATTGTTAGCCCGTGAGCTATTGCATAATCTCGGCATTGGCGAGGTGGAGTTGCGGCTGTCCCACGCTGGTTTGGCGAAGGCACTGGTTAAGGAACTTGGACTTAGCCCTAAAGATGAAGCTGAGATGCTTGGTGGTATTTTGGATGGTGATTGGCAGGCATGGAGGAAGGTAAAATCAAATAACGTTGAGCTGGATAGGTTTCTTGCCTCTGTGGTGAACTTTAAAGGGAAATTAAGCGACTTCCTCAAGAAAGTTGAACTTCCATCATCACAAGCTTCGGCGGGGCTAAAATCCAATCTTAGTGATTTCACCGGCATTGTCAGGTTGTTGGATGACTTGAAATGTGATTATTGGATTGATGTTGCTGCCATACATGGCTTTGAGTATTACACTGGAGTTTGCCTTCAATTGTTCTCCCGGGGCGAAAAAATTGGTGGTGGTGGGAGGTATGATGAGCTCCTATCGCTTATGGGTAGCAAGAACATGCCAGCTTGTGGATTTGCCATTTATGTTGAGCCGGTGATAAAGATGCTCTCCTTGAAGGAAGATGAGCGTAGCGAGTCTGGGGTGTTAGTTAAAGCAGGTGAAAGAACCCCGGGAGTGATGGAGGCATGCTTTAGCTTGGCTCAATCACTTCGTAACACGGGGCATATAGTTGAGCTTGACTTGGCCGGAGGGAGAGCGGCGGATTACCGATGGGTTGTTTCTGTTCCTGGTGAAGACTCTTTTGTCATTATTGACCGCAAGAGCGGAGAGAAACGGGAGGTCAGCTCTTTGACTCAGGTTGCTGGTATGTTAGGTGGTGTAGATTAGATTTCTATGGCAAACCAGTCAAACTATATTAAACTTGCTTTGCCCAAAGGGAGATTGCTTTCAGCCACGGCGAATTTACTTGCTGATGTAGGTTTAGGCTTTAAAGGGTATACCGAACGAACAAGGCAATATCGGCTTCAGTCAAGAAACCTCCCTTACCTCGCTGCCAAGATATTTCGGGAAAAGGATATTCCTATTCAGGTGGCGATAGGCAATTATGACTTGGGGATATGTGGACTGGATTGGATTGAAGAACTTCTTGTGCGGTATAAAGCCAGCGCAGTGGTGAAGATATCCGCTCTAAATTATGGTGACGGATATGTATACGCCGCAGTCAGTTGCAAGTCAGGAATATCCAACCTCGATGAATTTCTAGCCAGGCAACGTAACTGGCGTATAGTAAGTGAATACCCTAATTTAGCCGAAGCTTTTGCCTTAAGTATCAGGATGAGAAGGTTTCGGATTTTCCCGGTTTGGGGAGATGCTGAGGTTTATCCCCCGGAGGACGCTGAAATCGCGATATTGGGAGCCAGAAATAGGAGAGAATTGGAAAGGAAAGGTTTGCTTCCTCTCATGAAATTGCTTCCTACTAAAGCTATGATAATTGCGAGCCAGAAAAGTCTGAATAGTAAGGACTTGGCTTCAGTATTGAATTGCTTTGCTTCCAAGCTTGACAATAAGGAGTTTTCTTTATCATTTGAGGAATTAAGCAGAAAGGAAGGTTCTATTGAATTACTTCCCTGCCCCGAGGTGAAGAAAGTCAGGCTAGCTTTACCTGATGGGCATCAGCTACCACCCACGGCACAGCTTTTGAAGCGAATTGGGCTCAATTTGAGCCATTATTCTGTGGAAGCGCTGGACTATCATCCTTCGGTTGACCTAAACTGGCTTGATATTAAGGTAATCAGGCCTCAGGATATGCCACTTCAGGTAGCCAACGGCAATTTCGACCTTGCGATAACTGGCAGGGACTGGCTACTTGATCATGTCTACCGTTTCCCCTCCAGCCCTGTGGTGGAATTATTGGATCTTGGCTTCGGCAAAGTTAAAGTCGTAGTTGCGACGAGTCAGGAAATGCCGGTATCAACCATAGAAGAGGTTAAGCAATTGCTGCAGAAGGGCAAATTATCCACGCTGAGGGTAGCCTCGGAGTATGTCAATATCAGCGATAAGTATCTTTGTGACCACCACGTTAGTCCATACAAACTAATACTAACCTGGGGGACAAGCGAGGCTTTTCTGCCTGAAGATGCCGATTTGCTTATTGATAACACGCAGACTGGAAGAACCATGGCTGAGCATAATCTCAAGATTATTGATACCCTTTGCGAATCCACTGCTTGCCTCATTGGCAACAAGGAAAGTATTGTTTCACCTGATAGGAAGGAAGAGATAGATTTCCTCATTCAGACGATGCGAGGAGGATTATCGTGAAAAGAATCAAAGGTTTTGACCAAGCAAAGCAGGTGCTTGATCGAAAAGACCCACTGCAATCCTTGGATATAGCGCTGGAGCAGCAAGAGGTAGTGGCAAATATTATCGGCAAGGTACGAAGTAAGGGTGATAAAGCTCTTTTCCGCTACGCTAAGGAATTAGAGGATGCTCAACTTGATTCTCTGGAGGTAAGCCAGCAGGAGATTTCGGCAGCTTATGATGCCGCGGATAAGAAGTTAATCTCAGCCCTCGAGTTAGCTGCTGAGAGGATAAGAGAATTCCACCTTGCTTGCTTACCAAAAACAGGCGTTATACCCATTGCCCCATGTTTGGGAAGACAAGTTCGCCCGCTGAATAGGGTGGGGCTCTATATTCCTGGCGGAACTGCCTGTTATCCCTCCACGGTGTTGATGACTGCCATTCCTGCTAAGGTAGCTGGTGTTGAGCAGATCATTATGGCTTCGCCTCCCCGACCTGATGGAGCTATTCCTGCTGCTACGTTGGTAGCGGCTAACATCGCTCAGGTAAATCGGATTTTTAAGATTGGTGGTGCTCAAGCTATCGCTGCTCTAGCGTTTGGCACGGAGTCAGTGCCCAAGGTGGATAAAATCTGCGGTCCGGGCAACATTTTTGTGATGCTAGCTAAGATGGTGGTTTATGGTGAGGTAGGCGTTGATGGCCTTCAGGGACCAAGCGAGATTGTGATTGTGGCTGATGGCGCTGCCGATGCACCTCTATGTGCTGCTGAGCTTCTGGCTCAGGCTGAGCATGACCCGCTGGCAAAAGTGTTTTTGATCACCACATCCCCTGAGCTGGCTGACAAGGTTGATGAAGAAATTTCCCTCAGGTTGGATAAGCTGAAGCGGTCTTTTATTGTCGCTGAAGTCCTTGATAGTGGGATGATTGTCCTTGTGGATGATGTTGATCAGGCTGTTGAATTGGCCAACCTTTATGCTCCTGAGCATCTTTCCCTTATGGTCTCCGACGCTTCTTCTTTGATTCCCAGAATCTACAATGCCGGCTCCATTTTCGCTGGTGATAATCCATCAGTGGTTTTTGGCGATTATGTTGCTGGTCCCAGCCATGTATTGCCTACCGGCGGAAGCGCTCGTTTCAGTTCGCCATTGGGTGTTGAGGATTTCCTCAAAGTCACTAATATCATTTCCCTGGATGAGTTCACCGCTAGGGAACTTTCTCAACCAGCGATAACCATAGCTGAGGCTGAAGGGTTTAGTGCTCACGCCCAGGCAGTGTCATTGCGAGCAAAGCGAGGTAATCTCAAAAGATAGATGAACATAAAGAAGCTGGTGAGACCTGGACTCGTAGCAATGAAGAGCTATACTCCAATAGAGCCTGTGGAGATTCTGGAGCAGCGGGTTCGGGGGAAGGTGGTAAAACTCGATGGCAATGAGAATCCCTATGGTTGCTC
>DAOUSX010000039.1 GCA_030627025.1 Dehalococcoidia bacterium | reverse complement strand
TCTGGACAACATGATAAAATAGGGAACTATGAAGATAGTATTTCATGAGAAATACAAGCGGGTTTATACCTATGACCCGGCATCTGAAGCGGGAAGGATAGAGAACATTCTTGAGGCACTGAAGGGTTACGAGTTCGTCCAGCCTGAACCCGCCGCTGAGGAGGATCTTCTCCTGGTTCATACTCAATCTTTGATCGACTCAGTGAAAAGGGATGCACTTGTTTTTGAAGTAGCCAGCTTGGCTGCTGGCGGGGCGATAACAGCCGCTCAGATTGCTCTAAATGAGCCCGCCTTTGGTCTAATAAGGCCGCCAGGACACCACGCCAGCAGGGACTTCAATGGCGGCTTTTGCTTTTTCAACAACATGGCTATCGCTATCACAAAATTAATTCAGGATAAGAAGGTAAATAAAGCCTTGATAGTGGATATTGACCTTCATTACGGCAATGGTACCTATGACATTTTCAGTAGCAATGAGAACATCATATTTTTGAACATGGTATGCCAGGAGAGACAAAAATACCTAGCTGAGCTAAAGGAACGCCTGGAAAAGGCAAAAGAGTACGACATCATAGGAGTCAGCGCTGGATTTGATACCTACGAAAAGGATTGGGGAAGAAGTCTAAAGACCGAGGATTACAACACTATAGGCAGCATGATAAAGAAGGCTGCCAAGTCTTGCCATGGCAGGAGATTTGCATTACTCGAAGGTGGCTATTACATCCCTCATTTGGGCAAGTATGTGAAGTCTTTCTTGCAAGGCCTGGAGTAAACTACCCAAAATTTACTAATCCATTAATAAAGGGAGAGGCAAAGAATTGCCTCTCCCTTTTGCCTTCAAGCAGTTAGAGTAAGCTACACAGTAATCAGCTCCACTTGAACGTTGTGATAAACACCCTGCTCGTCCTTCTCTACTTTCCAAATCTCAAAGGTACCAGAAACACGGTCACCTATCTCATTGAAGGTTATAGTTCCACTGGCACCCTCATAATCCTGCCCTATCTGTAACAAGGCATCCTTTACAGCGGCGCCATCATAGACACCAGCCTGCTCTATGGCCTGGGCAATAAGCTTTATGGCATCATAAGTTGTATCACAGTAAACGCTGGGAACCTCTCCAAACGCAGCTTCATAAGCAGCAGCAAACTCATCATAAACTGTGCCTGAGGGACCGGCAGCTCTGGTGCCAGCAATAATCGCCGTCTCCATAAACTCGGCACAACTCGGTTCTTCAAACATACCCGGGCCGTAGTTGCCATCACAGCCCAGCCAGGCAATCTCATCTAGACCCATCTCTAAAGCTTGCTTGAAAACTATGATACCATCGTCACAGTAGGTAACAGCAAGGATCACATCTGGGTTACTATCCTTAATTTGCCCTAACTCGGTGCGATAATCCATTTTCGTTTGGTCAAAATGTATTGATAGTATATGTTCTCCCTGCCAACCAGCTTCTTCAAGCGCTTCAACAAGTGCCCCTTCAAGACCTACGCCATAAGGATTGTCCTGTACCATGGTAGCTAACCTAGTAAAGCCCCCATCCAGAACAACTTGGGCTAACACCCGACCTTGAAAGGCATCGCTAGGCGTTGTCCGAAAAACCCAGCTAGTCCATTCCTGGACGGAAATTTCAGGAGAGGTGGCTGAAGGCGATACCATCAACACCTCTTGGCCAGACACATAAGGGCCTGAAGCCATAGTTGCGCCACTGGTCATGCCACCAACAAGAATTTTAACACCGTCTATCTCAACCAACTTTTTCACACGATCCAGGCACTTGGCTGCCTCAGTAGCGTCATCCTCTTCCACCAGTTCTATCTGCTTTCCCAACACTCCCCCAGCAGCATTGACCTCCTCAACCGCCAGCCTCGCGCTATCCATCATATCCTCGCCCATAGGACCCAATAACCCTGTGGTAGATAGCACACAACCTATCTTGATTGTTTCAGCCGGGCCAGGCCCACAGCCTACCGCCGGGATGAGGAGAGCCAAGACAGCTATCACCATTAACAATTTTTTAACCATATTTCACCCCCTTTCAAATACGTAGTTGCTAATTATGCCGAGAGGCTGAATCTGTGTCAATACCCTTTAGCCTCTAAACCTAAATATCGCTGCTTCGAAGATTCCTCAGCAAATAGAGAATTAGCTTCACCTTCCATAGCACAGGCGCCCTCAACCAGTACATAACCTCGACTGGAGACACTTAAAGCTTTCTTAACACTTTGTTCCACTATTATTATAGCTGTGCCTGTCTCCCTTATCTTTTCTAGTTTGGATAAGATGACTGAAACCGGCTTAGGAGACAAGGAAGCCAACGGCTCATCAAGCAATAGAACTTTGGGCTGTGCCATCATAGCTCTGGCTATGGCTAACATCTGCCTTTCACCACCGCTTAAATTCTCCGCCAAAGCATTTTTCCTCACCTCAAGCTCAGGAAACATCTCAAAAATCTCCCTCATGCCAGCCTTCACGGAAGCTCTTCCTTTCCTGTGATAGGCTCCCATATCTAAGTTTTCACTTATAGTGAGGTTAGGAAAAATATTATTCATCTGAGGAACATAACCTGCGCCCATGCTTACCGCCCTATCGGAAGCTATTCCAGTTATGTCCTTACCATAGTAAAACACTTTGCCCTGAAACAACCTGGCAAAGCCAAGAATGCTTTTGAGCAAGGTTGACTTACCGCTGCCATTAGGACCAACAATAGCCACGATCTCACCTTCATCCACCTTCACAGAGACATCATGGACAATAACGACATCACCATAGCCAGCATCGATATTTTTGACGGCAAAGACAGGTTCTATTTTACCCTTCTCCTAAATACGCTTCATAAAAGGCAGGGGCATCTACGACATCATGAGGTTCCCCCTGAGCCACCATCCTTCCCCTATCCATGACATAAACCCAGTTGGCGAACTCGAATAATATCTCCAGGCGGTGTTCCACGATGAAAAAGGTTATGCCATTACAAGAAAAATCCTTTAGCTTTTGAAACATGCTCTTCCCCAGCACGGGATTTATTCCCGCTGCTGGCTCGTCTAAAAGCAAAAGTCTTGGCTTCGCCATAAGCCCTCTACCAACTTCGAGGAGCTTCCTTTGCCCACCAGAAAGCTCGCCAGCAAGGGAAAAAGCCCACTTCTCCAAGTCCACAAGCCTGAGAATATCTAAAGCTTCCTCAATCAGACCCTCTTCTTGCTTCTGCCAGCTTTTTCTCCAGAAAAGGCTATGTAGGCACTTGTCGCCCTGATGTCCTCGAGCTGCCACAAGCATGTTATCAAGAACATTCATTCGATTAAAAAGCCGGGGTAATTGGAATGCATTCACCACTCCTTCCCCGTAAATATCATGAGGAGCGAGATTGCTGATACACTTACCGTTGAAGTAAATGGCACCATGGTCAGGCTTGTAAAGACCAAGGATGGTGTTAAATAAAGTGGTCTTACCACTGCCATTCGGACCTACCAAACCCCAAATACCGCCTTCCCTGATGTCCAGGTTTACTTCGTTCACAGCGTAAACCCCACCAAAGTGCTTGCTAACTTCTCTTATTCTTAACAATGCTTCTTCCATTACCGACTAATCCTCTTCTCCTAAGAATCTCACACTTTATAAGCAGAAATGAATGAAATTTAGAAGTATAGATTTATACCGCCCCTTTAGTCAAGGGGCCACATAAAGATGAAGAGATAAACACCGAAATGCTTACTTACCTGGTTTGTTATTAACAACGCCTCTTCCATACCTGACCAACTCCAAGGCCTTTGTCTTTATCGGACTTTCCTTTAACAAGCCCTGTGGTCTATAGAATAAAACAAGGATAATTAAAGCACCAAATAGAATATATTGCAAGTTGCTGGGGTCAACAGGCAAAACTAAATAATCCTTAGCTAAATTTGCTCCTCTATCAAAAAATTCCACCAGTCCGGCACCCAATAATGCTCCCCAATTATTGGCTGGACCCCCCAGAATGACCATCATCCACACTGTAAAGGTAATCATAGGCATAAACATGTAAGGGTCAATGAATTGCAGATATTGTGCATAAAGTCCGCCGGCTAATCCTGCCATAGCTGAACCTATCATAAATATTTGAGCCTTATATTTAGCCCTATCCTTACCTAATGCTTCAGCAGCAACCTCATCTTCCCGTATCGCCCGCATCACCCTGCCATAAGGAGAGTTAGCCAGCAACTGAGCCACAATAAAACAAATAAGCAAGCAAAAGTAAACTAATCCTATATTCACGAGCAGATCAACGCGATAAGAGACACCAGCTAAGGAGATGGCCGGAGAAACTGTTATCCCCCAAACTCCCCCCGCAATCCCATGCTCAGCTTTAATAAGCAACCTCAATATCTCGCCAAAAGCTAAAACCGATATAGCTAAATAGTCCGCCCTTAACCTTAAAGCGGGTAGAGAAATAACAAAACCAAAGGCAGCTGCTATCACGGCAGCAGTGATAAGGCAAAGATAAAAAGGCACACCAATTTGCGAGAGAACAGCATAAGTGTAGGCGCCGACGAGGAAAAAGGCTACCTTGCCAAAGTTGGCAAGCCCGGCAAAGCCAAACTCTAAGTTCAAGCTCAGAGCCACTATGCCAAAGATGCCGACAAAGACAAGAAAGTCAAGACCGTAAAGTAACAAATCAAGCCCTCCTGAATAACATAGCCAACCATTGCGGCTTCACAATCAAAGTTATTATCAAAATCAAGAAAGGTATAGCCATACGATATTCTGTAGAAAGACCCACGGCTATCAAAGCCACCACTCCAACATTTTCAGCCAGGCCGATAACGAAAGCAGCGGCTATGGCACCGTAAAAGTTACCTATGCCACCAAGTATGGCCACAGCAAACATAGGCAATATGATATCCCACCCCGTCATTGGCCAAATCTGAGTGTCTGCACCACGAAATATGCCGGCAATAGCAGCCAGTCCGCCGCCTACAAACCACGTTATCCAGATTACCCGGTCGATATTAATGCCTGAGGCTAAGGCAAGCTCGGGGTTACTCGAAGTGGCTCTAATGGCTTTGCCTATCTTGGTTCGGGTCAAAATAAGATGCATAATGAATGCTAAACCTACAGCAACAAAGATAAGCCAAAGCCATAGCCCAGTAACCCTCAATGGACCGACATCAAAGGCAGACCAGGTAGTGGTGAAATACAGGGGATGCCAACTCCAGGCAGCGCCAATGGAATATCTGAGGATAAAGCCCAGGGCGATGGAAGCCACCATAAGGTGGATTATGCTTGCTCCCCTCTTAGCCAGCGGCTGAAAGACGCCTCGATAACACAGAAAACCCACTATGCCGGTAACCAAGAAAGCAACAATAAGGGCGGCTGGTAAACCTAACCCTAGCTGCTCAGCAACGAAATAGCCAATGAAAGCGCCCAAGGTGATGAATTCAGCATGGGCAAAATTGGGAAAACCGGAGAGCCCATAGGTTACACTAAGCCCCACAGCCCCAAGCAGATAAATGCTTCCGGTTATCACTGAATTGAATAAAATTTGTGCCCAGTTGACTGTCATCTAAAATAAATGGCTTTTTAGCTCGGTTAAATTAGCTAGAGAGCCCTGCTGACTATTCCCTACTCTATCAAGGTGAAAAGCATTAATGCCTACCTGACTGGAATTAACGAAATCAAATTGCCAGTTGTCGCCAACATGGACAATTTGACCAGGTTTTACCTTCATCAACTCACATACATAGGCATAAAATTTGGGTGTTTTTAGCTGCTTACATAGTGAAACCGAGGAGAAGATGCGAGCAAAATAATCTTTAATGCCCTGCAATTGGGGTTCCAGTAGCTCCAACGGCGTGCCTGAAGCAACAATTAGCTTGTATCGCCCTTCCAGAGAGGAAAGAACCTCCATTACCTCGGGGTAATAGCTTACCTTAGCCTGACAACGCTGAATCGCAGGTTCAGCGGAACCTAATCGGAAATATCTGAACCAGTATTTTATATCATACCATTCCAGTCTCTGGTCTCCTACTTTATCGTATTCTTGAGCAACAATTTCCTTAGCACGGGCAAGCTCAATACCGTTCTTCCCAGCATAAAGGGCAGGTATAGTTTCATGCCAGATAGCCTGGCTGAAACCGGGAGTTACCAGCGTCCCCTCAGCATCGAAGGAAATTACCTTAATTCTGCTCATTTAAATTGTTAATGCTATCATAGTCACAAGTTAAGGTCTACGATTTGCGAATTCATTACCAATAAAGATAAAATAGCCACAATGGTATTTGCTACAAGGCATGCTCTCCTTTTGTTATTATGGCATCCCCCTCTCTCTGTCATTGCGAGGAGCATCAGCATGGTATACCACTGCGACGCATCCTCTCCTTTTCTTATCGCACGGCATCCCCCTCTCTCTGTCATTGCGAGGAGCATCAGCGACGAAGCAATCCCAGGAGGACCAAGTGGACTTCGAGATACCTGAAGATTTAAAGATGGTCCAAAGCCTCGTAAGGGACTTTGTTACCAACCAATTGAAGCCGTTAGACAGGGACATTTTGGGGCGAGCTGCTGACCTGAGTGATGCCAAAATGTATCTTCCCCAGGAAAAAGAACACGAACTAATGGAGATGGTCAAAGAGATGGGCTTGTGGGGGATAGGCGTGCCCGAAGAACTTGGTGGCGCTGGCTTAAGTATTCTGGGGAATTGCTTAGTTGAGGAAGAGTTAGCGCAAACGATTGTTCCTTTCGACTTTGGTGATGTTACTCCAATCTTGTTTGAGTGTAACGAACAGCAGAAACAAGAATACCTCTTGCCTGTACTTAACAAGCAAAAATGCGCTTACCTGGCACTGATGGAGCCAGGAAAGGAAGCATCTGACATTGACGAAATGGAAATGTGGGCAGAGAAAGCGAATAGCTATTACATAATCAGTGGCAAAAAAGTGTCCTTCTCTAGAGGGGGTAAGGATTACTTTGCCCTGGTTTTCGGTAAGCTTGTCCAGGGCAAAAAAAGTGCTGAGAAGGACCCGAGGGAAGGAGTAACTTGTTTCCTGATAGATAAGGATACTCCGGGATTTACTTTTACTGGCAGCAGGGAAAAGACAGGATGGGAAGCAGGAATGACAGAGCCTGTTTATTTGAGCTTCGATAATTGCGAAGTACCCTGCGAAAATGTACTAGGAGAAGAGGGAAAGGCCTTTCACCTTGGTAAGAAATGGCTTCCGGCAAGGCGAATTATGAGGGGCGCCAGGTGCGTAGGAGCAGCACAACGGATACTTGAGGAATCAACCACACAGGCTCAAACTTGGATATCGTTTGGGCAAACTGTCTCTGGTCACCCCAGCATCCAAGCAGCACTGGGCGATATAGCTACAAATATCCACGCCTCCAGACTTATGGTTTACGAAGCTGCCTGGAGAGCAGATAAGGGACAATCAATACAACGAGAGGCAGCTATGGTGAAATTGTTCGCCACCCAGATGATTCACTTCGTTGCCGACAATGCTGCTCACATTTTCAATGCACCACCCTATGTTGGTGGCGTACCTATGGAAAGGTTTTGCCGCAATGCATTGGCGATGAGCTCCACCAATTTAGCCTTGCAGCTCCAGAGAAATATCATCGCCAGAGATATACTCAAGGGATTAAAAGTGTAAATACTAAATCCGAAATGCTAAACAATGTGAAAAAGCAGTCAGTAATCAGCAGTCAGCGGCTAGCCAATGGCTGAAAGCTGATGGCTACTAAATTGAACTTTGAATTTAGATATTCGGATTTGTTTAGGATTTAGTGCTTA
>DAOUSX010000015.1 GCA_030627025.1 Dehalococcoidia bacterium | reverse complement strand
TTTGGTTAAATCACCACCAGCGAACTCAACAATAGAGGTACTGGCACCTTCCTTGATGTGCTTTACTGCTTCTCTAGCTAAAGCGGTGCCCGAAGCCAAAGTTTCCCAGCATCCTACATTGCCACAGTTGCAGCGTGGTCCGTTTACGTCTATGGTCATATGTCCAATCTCGCCTGCGGCTCCAAGGACGCCGGTGTAAAGCTTGCCATTGCAAATGATGCCACCCCCAATGCCGGTGCTAACCGTAATGTAAATGAGATTAGCAACTTGCTCCTTTACCCCAAAGCGCCACTCCCCCAAAGCAGCCAGACTGGCATCGTTGCCCAGATAGGTGGAGACATTAAACCTCTGCTGGACAGCATCTCCCAAGGGCACTTCATGCCAGCCAGGAAGGTTAGGGGAGAAAATAACCTTGCCATTTTCAGAATCTATAATGCCCGCCGCAGCGATACCTATGCCGCAAAGCTGAGAGAGACCGACATTACTTGAAGAAATCGCCCTATCAATGGTGGCAAGTATGTTATCTATCACGACCTGGGGGCCAGCTTGAGCAGAGGTAGGGCTATAGTCCCGAGAGATGACTTTCCCCTCCCCGGTGATAACAGCGGCAGCAATTTTAGTGCCTCCAACGTCCACCCCTAAGACTAATTTCTCGCTCATTGTTCACACTACCAACCTTCACATACTATTTCGCCAATAGCAAGCTTGTCAATAACACACTCAAACAGCTAAAATGCAATAAGATGATTGAATTTGAGCATATCAGGAAGCTCTCACATCCATCTCCATCCAAGATAGTGTTCCTGGTGATAGATGGCGTAGGGGGGTTACCCCGCCCCCAAACCGGCAAGACAGAATTAGAATCAGCGAGAAAACCTAACCTGGATAAAGTAGCCCAGGAATCGATTTGCGGACTCATCGACCCGGTAAGCCCGGGAATTACCCCGGGCAGCACACCAGCACACCTAGCGCTCTTCGGATACGACCCCGTTAAATATAATATCGGCAGGGGAATCACTGAAGCGCTTGGAATAGATTTAGCACTAAAGAAAAGCGATGTCGCCGCTCGAGGTAATTTCTGCACCGTTGATGACCAAGGAATTATCGTTGATAGAAGGGCAGGACGAATCTCTACAGAGGAAAATACTAAATTATGTCAATTATTAAATGAGACTAGTATCCCTGGAACCGAAATTATAGTGTCACCAGTGAAGGAACATAGATTCGTGCTCATCCTTCGAGGCGATGAGTTGTCACCCCAATTAACCGATTCTGACCCTCAGCAAACAGGGTTAGCTCCCAAGAAGATAGAGGCATTGTCCACGAAGGCAGAAAAAATGGCGGAGATTGCCAATAAATTCGTGCACCAGGCCGAGAGATTGCTTCGCTCTACTCACAACGTCTCCCCGGCCAACATGGTGTTATTACGCGGATTTTCCCAATATCCCGACATACTTTCCATGTCTGAGGTCTATAAATTAAAGCCCGCAGCTATCGTCATATACCCCATGTATCGAGGTTTAGCTAAACTGGTGGGGATGGAGGTGCTTCACTCAGGTAACAACATAACGGACCAGCTAGAAAATCTGCGCCGTAATTATGAAAATTTCGACTTCTTCTTCATCCATTTTAAGGCAACAGACTCCAGAGGAGAGGATGGGAACTTCGAGGCTAAAGTGCAAGCCATTGAGGAAGTTGATGCTGCACTTCCTTTGTTGCTCAAATTAGAGCCTGATGTTCTCATCATTACTGGAGACCATTCCACCCCAGCAACTCTGGCCATGCATAGCTGGCATCCCGTTCCTTTTATGCTTCGCTCTAAATGGTGTCGCCCTGATAGAGTGACCGAATTCTCAGAGCAAGCCTGCCTTGCTGGTGGCCTGGGACGATTCCCCGCAATAGAAATAATGCCACTAGCTATGGCTAACGCTCTAAAATTAGACAAATTTGGTGCTTGAAAGTGAAGGTTAGAAAAGCAGTTATTCCCGCCGCTGGTTGGGGTACAAGGTTTCTGCCCCTTACTAAATCCGTTCCTAAAGAAATTTTGCCACTGGTAGATAAACCAATTATCCAATATGCCGTGGAGGAATGTGCCGCCTGCGGAATTGAATTGATAATCATAATCACGTCCCAGGGAAAAGCAGCCATCGAGGATTACTTTGATAAGAGCGTAGGGCTGGAACATATCCTGGAACAAAGGGGTAAGAAAGATTTATTAGCCAAAATATCTCACCTCTCTGACTTGCCCAACATCTGCTTTATCCATCAAAAAGAATTGCTTGGATTGGGTCATGCTGTGCTCTCCTCTAAAGATGTGGTAGGCAAAGAGCCATTTATTGTAATCCTTCCCGATGACCTCTTTGAGCAAAGGGAGCTGGTGCTTAAGGAAATGCTGAACACCTTTGAACAATACAATGGCAGCGTTGTTGCCTTGAAGAAAGTGGAGCCGGACGAGATATCGAGATACGGCATAATCAAACCGAAGAAGGTAGCAAAAAATGTCTACCAAATCATGGACTTTGTAGAAAAACCGGAGCCATCGCAAGCTCCCTCAAATCTTGCCATAATGGGCAGATATGTGCTTACGCCGGAGATCTTTGAAGAACTAGAATCTACCGACTTCGGTGTAGGTGGCGAGATCCAGATAACTGATGGATTGAAGCGGTTGCTTCGAAGACAAGCTATATTTGGATATGAAATTGAAGGTGACTACTATGATGCGGGCACAATACTAGGATGGATTAAAGCTACAATGGCGCTTGGATTGAAACATCCTGAACTAGGCCCAGAATTGAAAGATTATTTAAGCCATCTTGTCCGTAGTAAAGTTTAACTTTCCCCCTTCGGCGGAGGAGTTCGCACTGAACCTTCCTGTTGCAACGTATCCATAAGACGGGCAGCTCTGGGATAACCGATGCGAAGACGGCGTTGCAAGAACGAAACAGAGAGATGTTCATGCTCCTTTGCCATCCGCCTCGCTTCTTCCAAAAGAGGATCCGCTGACCCAGCAGCCCTTTCACCGAAGTAGGGTAACTCCCCCATTTCACCAAAATTGATGAGCGCCGTCCCGGGTCTGCGTTGATTCCCCCAAAAGTAAACTAATCTTTCAATTTCAGAATAGGAAACGAATGCTCCTTGAAGGCGCTTGGACTTGGCGGCTTCAGTAGGCATGTAAAGCATATCACCCCTACCAAGCAATTTCTCAGCGCCTGCTGTATCAAGAATAGTGCGCGAATCAATCTGGGAAGTAACGGCAAAGCTAATTCGAGTGGGAAAGTTAGCTTTAATAAGTCCGGTAATCACATCAACGGAGGGACGTTGTGTGGCTACAATAAGATGGATGCCAGTGGCTCGAGCCAGCTGAGCCAATCGGCAAAGACACCGCTCCACCTCATCAAAGGCTGTCATCATCAAATCAGCTAGTTCATCAATGACAAGCACCAAATATGGCAGCGTCTCTTCAAGTGAGCGGTCTTTATTATAACCTTCAATGTTGCGCACCCCCGCCTGAGCAAACTGACGATAGCGCCTATCCATTTCGTGGTTAAGCCAGCGCAATGCTTTTAAGGCTCTGTCAGTGTCCACAACCACCGGAGCAACTAAATTAGGTATCCCATTGAAAACCACTAATTCCACCCTTTTGGGGTCAATCATAATGAACTGGACATCGTCAGGACTGTTATGTAAAAGCAAGCAACAAATAATGGACTCCAAACAAACAGTCTTACCACTGCCGGTGGCGCCAGCAATGAGTAAATGGGGCATTTTAGCCAGGTCACCCACGACCACCTCACCACCAGCACCTTTTCCCAGAGCAATAGCTAGCTTCGACTTAGCTTTGATCTTTTGAAAAGCTGCAGTCTCTATCACACCACGAAGGGGAACTGCCCCAAACACGCTATTGGGAACCTCAATGCCCACCATTGACTTTCCCGGAACAGGAGCTTCAATCCTGATGCTAGGAGCAGCCAAAGCCAGCGCTAAATCGTTAGCTAAAGATGTTATGCGGTCTACCCTGACTCTGGTTTTTGATACCTCCTCCAAGCGTGTCTGTATACTGCCATCCCTGGCTCTTTCCCTGATTTCTTTATATTTCCGGTCCCAGCCTGGCTCAGCACCAAACTGTGTCACCGTAGGGCCTATGTTTGTTTGCACCACTTTAGCTTCCACACCATAGCTAGCTAACGCTTCTTCAATTAACCGAGCCCGCTTATTAACATCATCCTGGGACAACTCCACTTCTACCGGTTTATCCAGAATCTCAATCGGCGTAAGTTGCCAACCACCAGGGGTAATAATTGGTTCATGCTCCCTTATTACCTGCTCTACCTGTCCTGCCTGTTCTCCCTCAGGAACCTCAATATAACTGGGTTCAGCGGGAGTAGGCTCAGCCGGAGTGGTTTCAGCAGGGACACCTGACGTAATGACAGCTCGGGGCCGGAGGCGAGCCCAAATACGTCTAAAGGCACGACGACAATATTGGCCTACAGTGGTTATCGCATGCCAGACTTCATCGGGGATTATTAAAATAGTCCCCAGAAGGACAAGCCCAATTATTCTCAAAACACCCACAACACCAGGAGCGCTGGCTATGCTCTGGCCAATCTTACCTCCTAATGTAGCCTCGCTTAGAATGCCACTACCGGGGTTGAAAAAAGAAAGTGCTCCCCAAATAGCTATGGCAATGATAGCCCCTCCAACAAACCGATTCCACCACCTCGCTAGAAGAGAGAAATGCCGCCCTCTCGCCAGCCAGACTATCACACCCACTGCGATGGCTATCAGGACCAGCCCGAGACCAAACAAGCCAAGCACAGCAGCTCCTGACTCGACTAAAATGGGATAAAACAGATAAAGCAATCCTACTGTGACAAGAATTAATATGAGCCTCCACACTAAAGGCTTGACCATGAAACCCGAGAATCGCCTCACTGCTGATTGGTTTCCCATCTTCCCCTGCTTTAATCTGGAAGTTGCTTTATGTTTCCCCTTGCGCATGGGAAAAACTATGCCTCCACAGTTATCGGAATAATTATAGGGTGTCGATGAGTTCGCTTATAGAAGAAATTCGCCAAAAGAGTCTTGACCTTAGCATCAACAGCATCAGGGTCAGATAAACATTTTGGAGCATTTTTTAAGCCTGCTACCACTACCTCCTGACTTTGCTTGATCAGCCTCTGTCCATCCTTGGTATCAACAAACCCCCGGCTTAAAATGTCAGGCTTCCGTACTAATTTGCCTTCCTTAACATCAATGACAGTCACTACCACTACAACTCCATCTTGAGAAAGCTGCTTCCGATCACGAAACACAGCGCTATCCAGGGCATATGTCCTTGAACCAACCACATAGATATCCTTTAACGGAGTCTTGCCCACGATTTCTCCTTTCTCCCTCCCTAATTCAAGTATATCTCCGTCTTGAAGGACAAAGGCATTATCCTTAGCCATGCCCAGATCTTCAGCTAGCTTAGCATGCAAGCTTAAATGGCGATATTCGCCATGAATAGGGATAAAGAACTTAGGCTTGACCAGGGTAAGCAACAACTTCAACTCTTCTCGACTGCCATGACCATGGACATGAATTTGAGCTAACTTATCATAAACCACGTAAGCACCTTGCCGAAAAAGGCTGTCGATGGTTTTATTAATCAACGCTTCATTGCCAGGGATGGGGGTTGCTGATATCACCACAGTGTCACCAGGGACAATCTGCACCTGGTCATGGTCTCCATTAGCTATCCTCACTAAAGCAGAGGTAGGTTCACCTTGACTCCCGGTAGCTAATATCACAATTTGATTGTGCGCCAAATATCTGAGCTCATCACTCTGGCAGAAAATGCCCTGAGGCGCAACGAGATAACCTGACTCCAGAGCTACTCGCCCTATCTCCTTCATACTTCGTCCGGTGATAAACACACGGCGATTGTGTTTAGCAGCAGCGTCGATTACTTGCTGTACGCGAGAAATAAGGGAAGCAAAAGTGGTTATAATTACCCTTCCTGAAGCCCCAGCAATGATATTACCTAAAACATCGCTGACCACCTTTTCAGAAGGAGTATATCCAGAAAGCTCAACATAAGTAGAGTCGGAGAGAAGAAGTAAAACACCCTTCCCTCCTAATTGCGCCAGCCGACTAAGGTCAGTTGGCTTATCGATTATTGGTGTGTAATCAATCTTGAAATCACCACTGTGGACTATGATGCCTAAAGGGGTATCAATGATTAACCCCGTAGTATCAGGAATACTATGACACACCGGGAAAAACTCCACGGTAAAGCTACCAAGCCTGATTTTATCCCCGTGGGAAACTATATTTAGCTTTGATTTATCCTTCATCCTTCGTTGCTTGAACCCGCTAGAGAGCAATTTCCCGGTAAACTCAGCGGTGTAAACAGGACAATCAAGTTGAGGTAAGATATAAGGCAAAGCGCCAATATGGTCTTCATGCCCGTGAGTAATAATCATCCCCTTTATATTTTCCTTCTTCGCCAAAAGGTAGCTAATATCAGGGATAAGAAAATCGACTCCAAACATTTCTTCATTAGGAAACATAAGCCCGGCATCAATGATCATGATGTCGCTGCCGTATGCCAAAGCCATCATGTTCTTACCAATCTCTCCCAGCCCCCCAAATGGAATTATGTTCAGTTTCTCCTGCGCCATTATTTCAACCTCAGAATAATTCTAGCTGCCGAGCATTGACTTCTTCAGGCATCTTTTCATATTGAGCTAGTATTTGCGGAATCTGAAGCATATCCGCTTCAATAATTTTGCGTAGACTCCCCTGATGCAGAGCAGCAGCGGGATGATACATAGGATAGTAAACGACATTATCACATTTCCGCGGTTTTCCATGAATTTTGCTTATGCCTTCCCCAGGGAAATACTTGGCCAGAGAATAACGCCCCAGAGTGACAATTATCTTAGGCTGGATTATTTCCACCTGACGGTCAAGCCATTTGGAGCAAGCTCGTATTTCGGCAGGTAAAGGGTCGCGATTTTGCAGGGGACGACATTTGATCACATTAGCAATGTAAACCTGCTCCCGGCTCAATCCAATGGAGGCTAACAGCTGGTCTAAAAATTCCCCTGCTGCTCCTACAAAAGGGCGCCCCTGCTGATCTTCATTCCAGCCAGGTGCCTCGCCAATAAACAGCAAATCAGCATCCTCAGGGCCTTCGCCAGGCACTACTTTAGTGCGATAATTAGCCAATTCACAATCTCGGCAATTAGCAATCTGTTTGCAGAGTTCCGTCAAAGCTGACATCTAAAAAACGAAAAACTCATTCCTCCTCTTCACTTTCATCCTGTTCCCAAATAGGCTCGGTGAAGTGGTCAATAAATTCAGCAGTAGCCAGCTTGATTATTTCCCCCATCTCCTCTTTCGATTCCTTAGCCATATCGCTAAGCTCAGTCAACTCAATATCAATCTCCAACATCCTGGTTAGAACTTTGAGCACGGCATAAGATGCCCCAGGATTTGGTATCTGAATGGCGTATCTCGGCACCTCCCCTAACAAACAGATACCTTCAATATCACGCTCCTTAGCCATTCCTAAAAATAAACCGTTTAATCCCGCAATGCGAAGGTTACCCCTAAGAACAACGTCGTATTTCTGCAACTCTTCAATTAGCTCGGGCTTTGTAGCTGCCGCCCAGACCTTCGAATCCTCACTGGGGTGAATCCGAGTTAGTGCAGCAGCACAGCTATACACCCTTTTTACTTTGAATTTCTGGGCAACATCTAGAACATAAGATAATAACTCATACCCTTTGGAACTGGGTTGCTCTTCGCCAATGAATATTATCAGCCCCTTCTCAGCTTCACCATCCTGCCAGTAATAAAAATTACTTTCAGGAAAACGTGGCTCCTCAATTACATTATCCTCAACCGCAATACCAACAGGCTCAAAAAAGTTAACCGGGTCTATTTCCCCTATTTTCTCAGCATTCAGCCTGTCCTTTAAATATTGAGCCACTATTAACGAGACATTGCCTATGCCAGGCCATGAAGCAAGCATGAAGCAACTTTTGGCATGGGGTTCCTTAGAAAGCTTTAATATACCCTTCATGTTTTCGTCGCTACGGATAATACGGGACAATATAAGTGAGGAACCAGAAAGACTCCGTCAACCCACCTTGCCTCATTTCCAACACCAATGATTTCTTTTAACACCTGGTAAACATTCCCCGAAACCATGGTATCTTTTACTCGCCCCACTATGTGACCATTAGCTACTTTGTAGCCTAACAGGACATTACCACTAAAGTCACCATTAAGCAAATTACCCTGTTCCGCACCTATAAGCCGCTCCACAATCAACCCCTCTTTCATGTCCTTCACCATGTCTTCAAACGGCTCCTTACCTTCATCTATTACCACTGAGCTTGTGTTCGGAACAGGAGACCTATCCCCTAACCGCCTGCCGCTACCAGTGCTCTTTTTACCAGCTAAAGCTGCTGTTTGCAAATCATAGAGAAAATTCGTCACTCCCCCCTTTGTAACCAGAGGTATTCGCTGGCTAGGTACACCTTCGCCATCACAAGGACAACTTCCGAGACGGTAAGGCAAAGTAGCATCATCCCAGATGGTGAGCTTGGTATCAAAAACACGCTCTCCTAACTTGTCCTTCAACCACGAAGTCCCTTCAAGGGCTGCCTTACCGCTAAAGGCAAATACCAGTGGGGGTAGCAAAGCACTGGCTACTCCCCGAGGAGTAAAGACAATTGGTAGTTGTTTAGTGGATATGGCAGCCTTTCTTTTAGCCAGCTCCAGCTGCCCAATTAGCCTGTTTGCCAGAATATCAACGCCGTTAAGAAAACGACATGAACCTTCGCTATCCCCAACAAAAAGCATATCAGTGCCTTTCATAAGCACACCTTCCAGGTTAATGGCGAAGAGGCTCCTATCCCATCTCGCTTCACCACCCCGAGAATTAACCAGGTGAACTGAGCTTACTCCCTTTGTCACCTCGACATCGCAGAGAAGCTCAGGAGTATGTTCCTTGACCTTCGCGATAAGTTGGCTGCCAAGCTCAGCCATCTGTTCCATGGTTATTTTAGGCACTTCTGCGTCAAAAACAGCCACATCAGGATAATCATTTAATGAAGGGAAGTCGAAGTTAGCTGAAGGTCCAAAAGACGCTGTTTCCACCGCCATGGCAACTAAGGTATCCACATCATTCACACCACTACCAAAGGCGAAACCAACCTTACCCTTCTTGAAAATTCGCAGGGCAACGCTGGTGCTTTCCCTAGACTGAATTTGCTTCAATCGATTAGCTTCAAAATGTACCAGCACTGTCTGGCTTGAGACGTTAAACACTTCTGCCTGCTCAGCCCTCTTCTGAACAAAGTCAAGAATCCTCAAAAGATCGTCCATCTTAAATTCCAAACTTTAGGATTTCGAATTTAGAGTTTATACCTATCTACCTCCAATTACACAATGACGAATCCTGATATGTGGACTACCATTGGAAACAGGAAGTGGAAATTGCCCACCCTTGCCACATCCTCCACCTTGATTCATATCTAAATCGTTGCCAATAGCATCTATGTTACTCAAGGTAACAAAAACATTGCCTGTTAATACCACCGGGCGTAGCAACCCCGCCAATTTCCCATTCCGAATCGTGTAAGCTTCGCCTGCGGAAAAGGTAAACATCTCCAGGCTGGTCATCCCTCCATACCAATCTCTGACGTAAACACCTTCTTTGATTTCACCAAGCATTTCCTCAAAAGATGCACCTCCAGACTCAATGAAGGTATTGGTCATCCGCACTATTGGAGGAAAGAGATAATTAATGGCACGAGCATTGCCGGTGGCCTTTTCCCCCATTTTTAACGCTGTCTCCCTGGAATGAAGCCTTCCCACCAGAACACCTTCATGAATAAGACAAGTTTTTGAGGCTGGCATCCCCTCATCATCATATTTATAGCTTCCTCTCAAGCCAGGGATGGTAGCATCATCAACGATGTTAAGATGCTTGCTCCCAAACCTTTTGCCCA
>DAOUSX010000077.1 GCA_030627025.1 Dehalococcoidia bacterium | reverse complement strand
TCGGTCGCTGTGCTCCCTCAGAATGACAGTGGAAAAAGGGCTCGCAATGACGGGAAAGAGGAGGAAAGGTTATGTTGATGCCGGAGAAAAAACTGTCCAGACAACAGCTCTATCAGGGTAGAGCGGTGAGTTTATATGTGGATACGGTAGAAAAACCAAGTGGGAAGACGACTACCAGGGAGGTGGTCGAGCATAGCAATTGTGTGGCGGTGGTTGTAATTGATGAACAGGACAACGTGCTTTTAGAACGCCAGTTTCGTTATCCAGTGGGCAAGTTCTTGCTGGAGATACCCGCTGGAGGCATTGATCCCAATGAGGAGCCTATTGACTGTGTCCGCCGTGAGTTGCAGGAGGAAATCGGCTATTATCCTCAAAAAATAGAGGAGCTTGGTGGGTTTTATTCCGTTCCTGGCTATGGCACGGAGTATCTATATTGCTATTTGGCTAGTGATCTTGTGCCCAGCCGACTTATAGCTGAGGACAGTGAAGATATAGAGGTGGTGCGAGTTCCCATAAGCAAGCTTACTCAGCTTATCGCTTCAGGCGAGATTTGTGATGCTAAGAGCATTGCTGCCTTGCTCACTTTTCTCCTAAAGCGAGTATGGTAAAAGTTGACTGATCGGTTGCATAATAATATGCTGGTTCAAGATAAAAAAAGGAGGTGAAATATGTTCGAAGTTCCCTGGGAAGCAGCTAGAGATCCCGAACTGCAACAGTATTTAAGGCCGACGGAATTTTGCGAGCCTGATCATCCAGAAATACAAAAGATTACAGCCGAAGTTATAGAAGGGGCTGAGACGCCGAAGGAAGCGGCAATCAAAATATATCTTTTTGTCCGGGATGAGATTGAGTTTGGCATGACAGAAATTAGATCTTCAACAGAAGTTTTGCAAAGCAGGCTTGGTTGGTGCTGCACTAAGCCTAATCTTCAGGTAGCCATGCTACGTGCCGCTGGAATTCCAGCACGATATAGGGCTGAATCATTCCTGCCATTCGGTTTATCGTTAGCTATGCCAGAGGAATCTTGGGAATTCATTTGGGAGCTAGAGCCTCTACATGGGCTAGCTGAAGTTTACCTTGACGGTAAATGGATCGGTTGCGATGCCACATTCGACAAGGATTTGATACCTTCCACTTTAAGGTTTGACTGGGATGGAGAACACGACCTAACAACAATCTTACCTTGGAGAAAATCTATCGCCGGCACACCTTCAAGTTGGCTAGTTAAAGAAATCAATGAAATGTTGAAATCCTTTCCTCCGGGAATCTTCGATATCATGAACGAACGTATAAAGTTGGGACGGGCTGTGCCAGACGACATCAAATACAGAGTTCATCTCGAGGTTTATGGAAAAGCTATTATGAAATACCTTGAGTTCGAAGCCCAAAAGTGGAGGAAATGGTGTAAAGAGAGTGAATTACTTAAGGAATGACCTGGGGTAAAATCGGAGGCCGGCGGAGGAGAAAATCGATAGTTTGAAAGGGTGGTTTTGACAATGCCGAAGGTAAGGGTAAACGACATCCAGATGTTCTACGAAGTGCATGGTGAGGGGTTTCCGCTGATGATGATCATGGGGTTCACCGGAAACACAAGCTGGTGGGATCCCCGCTGGATTCAAACGCTCTCTGAGAAATTTAAAATAATTGCATTCGATAACAGAGGAGCTGGACGCACCGACATATCTGACAGGGAATATTCTATCAAATTGTTTGCCGATGATACCGCAGGTTTGATGGATGCCCTGGGAATCCCACGGGCTAATGTGCTTGGAATATCAATGGGAGGGATGATAGCTCAGGAGCTTGTCCTTAACTATCCCGAGAAAGTGAAAAAGGTTGTCCTGTGTTCAACTCACTGCGGGGGTGCGAAGTCGGTTCAGGCGTCTGAGGAGGTGCTGGGAACGCTCACAGCCGATAGGAGGGGTGTGTCTGCGGAAGAAGTTGCCAGAATGACGATTCCACTTCTTTTCATCGAGGACTTCATCAAGAATACCCCTGGCGTGGAAGAACTGATAATCGAGCAAATCACCAAGAACCCAATTTCAAATGAAGCCTTCATGCGCCAGATGAGCGCAATAATGAAATTCGATACTTATGATAGGCTGTCGCAGATCAAAACAGCCACTCTGATACTGCATGGCAAACAGGACATTCTCATACCTCCAGAAAACGGTTCAATCCTGGGAAAAGCTATACCGGGCGCCAGGCTTGTCTCCTTTGAGAATTGCGCCCACGGACTTATGGAAGAGACGGAGGAGGTGCTTCGCACCATTTTGGAGTTTCTCACCGAATCCTGACAATACTGTCATTGCGAGCACTTCGCCTCCTGTCATTCTGACCCTGAGTCCTTCGCTTCTTGTCATTCTGCTCAGGACAGGCTCCGCGAAGCAATCTGTGGGAATATCTCTGCACCTCAGCTTATTTCAGCTTTTCTATCACGGCATCGGCTACCTGGCTGGTGCCTACAGGATTATCGGGCTTTAGATCGTAAGTCAGGTTTTTGCCTTCGAGAATGACAGCGGCGATTGCCTTTTCCAGTTTATTGGCAGTGTCTGTTTCTCCCAGATAGCGAAGCATCATTACCCCGGAGAGCATCATTGCCATAGGGTTGACCTTGTTTTTCCCGGCGTACTTGGGGGCGCTGCCATGGGTGGGCTCAAAGACAGCGATATCATCCCCGATATTAGCCCCAGGAGCTACCCCCATACTGCCAACCAATCCAGCACAAAGCTCGGAGATAAAGTCTCCATAGAAATTGGGCAGGACCAGAACATCAAATTGCTGGGGTCTTCTTACTAGCTGCATACAAGTTGTATCTAAAACCATGTCGTTAAATTCGATGTCGGGATATTCCTTAGCTACCTGGCGAGCGGTATCGAGGAAAAGGCCATCGGAGAACTTCAGTATATTAGCCTTGTGAATAGCGGTTACCTTTTTCCTGTTGTTTTGCCTGGCGTAGTCGAAGGCAAATTTGACAATTCGCCTGCTTGCTGTCTGGGATATGACTTTCAGACTCACTGCAGAATCTTCCTTTATCCTGTCTCCAGTTGTTTTGGAGACGAAATCCAGCAACTCTGCAGTCTGCGGGCTATCCTTGGCAAATTCTATGCCTGAATAGAGGTCTTCAGTATTTTCCCTGACAACCACTATGTCTATATCTTTGAACGGTGTCGGTACGCCAGGATAAATTTTGTATGGCCGAAGGCAAGCGTAAAGGTCTAGTTCCTTGCGCAGAGCGACATTAACGCTTCTAAAGCCGCTACCAATGGGAGTGGTCACCGGACCTTTTAAGGCAACTTTATATTTTCTTATTGAGTCCAGTGCGGTTTGGGGAAGTGGCGTGCCGAACATTTCCTGAGCGCGGGAGCCTATAATGACTACATCCCATTGAAACTGGACTCCGGTTGCCTGTAATACCCTTTGAGTGGCCTCGGCAACCTCGGGTCCTATGCCATCGCCGGGGATAAAGGTTACTCTATGCTGCATAATCTTCACCCTCACCTTAATCCTCTCCCGTCCAGGGAGAGGAAATGTAGCTCAGAATGACGTTCACTAAAGTTCAAAATCCTTATGCTTTTTAATGTAGGGGATAAGCCCTCCTTCCTTAAGTATGGCAAACATTAATGGTGGCATTTTAGTGGAAGTAAGTCTAGCATTGGAAGTCAGGTTTCTTATCACTCCTTCGGTTAAGTTTATCTCAAGCTGGTCTCCATCGTTAATCTGGTCGGTATCGCATAGCAATACCGGCAAGCCTTGATTTATGGCGTTTCTGAAAAAAATACGCGCTGCTGATTTAGCAAGGATAGCGACTATTCCTGACATTTTGATTACCAAAGGGGCATGTTCTCGGCTGGAACCTGAGCCAAAATTCTTGCCTGCTACTACAAAATCGCCCTGATTTACCCTGGAGGCAAAATTGGGGATGAGGTCCTCAAAGGTATGTTTGGAAAGCTCGGCTAGATTGCTTCTTAGATGGGCGAATCTGCCTGGAATAATGTCGTCTGTGGAAATATTATCCCCCAGCTTTATAGCTTTTCCTTTGAGCACTGTTTCCGTCATTTTCACCCTTCCTGAAAATTAGAAGTCTAAAGATAAAAAATCAAAATGACAAATCAAAGTGCAAAAAGGTTTCATTTTTAATTTTTGCCTTTTGCATTTTTTCTTTTTATATAACCTCCCTGACTAGCTGTATCACCCGCTCAAGAGCTGCCACGCTTCACGATACTCTGCTAACTTCTCTCTTCGGCTTTGCTCAAGCTTTGTCTCTCCTAAGCCTAAGCTCAATAAGTGAACAGTTTTATTGTCCACCTTTCTCTTTGTGGCGTGGTCTGCAAATATTATGGATGGTAAAATCCAGGCTTCAGGTATCTCCTCTATGCCCATAATAAGACATACAATGAACAGGTTCTTTCGAGGAATGAGATTACGGACATTAAAATACCCAGCTTGCTCTGGAGGATACGTCGCTTTAACTTGTATTTCTACATAGGTTCCATCCTTCTTGCACACAACAGCGTCAACGCCTTTTGTATCAGCTATTGGTATGAAAGGCATTGCCCCTCCCTCAATCAGCTTCATAAACACATATAATTCGCCTAGTTTACCTTTTTCTATACTTCCTATCTCCATTGTTACACCTCCCTGGGGTCGGTAATTTCGCCCTTTATAGCTGAGGCAGCGGCGGTAGCCGGACTCGCCAGGTATATCATAGCTTCAGGATTGCCCATTCGTCCCTTAAAATTGCGGTTGGCGGTGGAAAGGCAAGCCTCCCCATCTCCCAATACGCCCTGATGTAGACCGAGGCAGGCTGCACAGCCCGGAGGGAGGATAGTTGCTCCAGATTCAATCAGGCTGTGAATATAGCCTTTCTCTATCGCCTGCAAAAGCACCTGCTGTGAAGCTGGTGCCACCAGAAGCCTGGTATCAGAATACCTCTTCTTACCTTTCAGAATATTAGCCGCCAGGGCTAAATCTTCAAGACGCCCATTAGTGCAGGTGCCGATGAATACTTGCTGGAGTTTAATCCCCTTTGCTTCGCTGACGGGGTGGACATTATCCACGGTATGGGGAAAGGAAACCATTGGTTCAAGGGAAGCGAGATTTATTGACATAATCCGCTCATAACTGGCGTCGGCGTCGGGATAAAGTGGTTTATAGCTATCGCCGCGTCCCTGTGAGGAAAGAAAGCTTTGAGTAACTTCATCGCTGGGGAATAAGCCAACTTTGGCTCCTGCTTCCACAACCATGTTGGATATGGTGAGCCGCTCGGACATTGTCAAGCGAGCTAAGGATTCACCACCGAATTCCAAAGCCTTATAAGTGGCACCATCAGCACCAAGCTGACCAATAAGGGATAAAATCAAGTCTTTAGCATAGATCCCTTTACGGAAAGAGCCGCTGAGGTTAATCAAAAAGGTTTCAGGCACACGGAACCAGGTTTTACCCAGCGCCATAGCCGTGGCTATGTCGGTGGACCCCATCCCGGTGGCAAAAGCGCACAAGGCTCCAGCAGTAACGGTGTGGGAATCAGCACCAACAATGATATTCCCTGGATTGGCAAATAGCTCAGCTACTAACTGGTGGCATATTCCATTTCCCACCTCGTAAATATGGCAATTTGTTTCCCTGGCGAAGCGGCGCAAAAGCATATGGTCGTTAGAGGTTTGCTGGGTAGGACTGGGGGCAGCGTGGTCAATGAAAATTGCTGTCTTCTCTGGTGCAGCGATAGTTTTCAAGCCGCTTTCCTCAAATTGCTTTATCGCTAGCGGTCCTGTGGTATCCTGGAGGAATACCAGGTCCACGTTGGCAATGACGATATCGCCTGATTTAAGGCTAAGGATTTTTTCAGCTAAAGTTTTCCCCATTAAAGATTACAGAGGGATATTGCCATGTTTCTTAGATGGATTAGTAACTTTTTTATTCTTGAGCATTTCCAGGGCTTTGATGACCTTTGGGCGAGTTTCTCTGGGGTCGATGACATCATCAATATAGCCTC
>DAOUSX010000067.1 GCA_030627025.1 Dehalococcoidia bacterium | reverse complement strand
GGCAAATGGTTCTTTCAATTTGTCACCTCCTTCCCCTGTTTAATGATGATTAACTTCCGATCAGCAGTCAAATCTGTATTATATACGATTGGCCAAGCTCGAAATAGCTTCTGGCGGCTGCCAGGGCCTTCGCTTTTTCCTCCTCCGAGATATAGGGGTCATCGAGCTTGAAGCTTTCTACCTTTGCCCTGACATAAGCGCGATAACACTTGTAGAAGGTAAGCAAATCTAAAAGCTCCTTATCATGGCTCAGCTCTACATAGGTGTTCACCAGGTGCTGGGAAAGCTCAGCATGATGGTAGCGGTCTAAATCCATAGCGAGAAAAGCAATCTCTGATGCCACATCGGAGTATCGGAATCTGTCATTGAACTCAATGCAATCGTAGATGCAGATGTCTTCGGTGAAGCAGATGTGAGCTGAATGAAGGTCACCATGGCAGTCCCTTATTCTGTTTTCATTTACCCGCTTAGCGAACAAAGCAGTATTATCATGAATAAAATCGTTGGTATATTTCTTAATTCGGTCATATTGCGAAGGCGGTATAGAAATATCGATATATTTTTCAGTTTGAGAGAAGTTTTCATCGGTGTTCTGCCGAATAACATCCAGTTTGCCGAAAGCGGCGATTTTGGAGTTTGTTTCCGCCTTTTGATGAAAATTAGCTAATTTCTCAGCTACCCTGGTTACCATTTTCGGGCTTACCTGGTCATCGAGCAAGAGGACATCCATCATACGGTGTTGAGGCAGTTGCCGCATTTTGACGGCATATTCAATTGCTCTGCCCTTTCCCTCAATGTGAATTCCTTCCGCATCCTTGGTGATGGCTACTACATCGAGATAAGCCTGGGGGCAGAGACGTCTGTTTAGTTCCAGTTCTTGATAACAGAAGAAGCGGCGTTTCTCTAAGGTGGTGTAATCCAGATATCCTAAGTCTACCGGCTTCTTCACCTTATAAACATATTCGCCGGTGAGGAAGATGAAGGACATCTGAGTTTGCACCAATTGTATCTCTGGTGGTCTATGAGGATAGGGCTCCGGTTTAAGCAAGTCTTCGACTATAGATGATGGTGTAGTCACTACTTTATTGCCCGGTAACCAGCTAATTTACGACAAAGCTTTGAAGGACAGAAAAGTCCTTTCCCCTTGCTCATGTGTTGGGTCCGCTGCGTGAGTAGCCTCGACATAATCAAGCGCTACCGGTGTTCCAATTTTAATCTGTTCCGGTTTGGAGGTATCTACTCCCGAAATACGAGCGCAAATCTTGGCGCCTTCCTCCAGTTCCACAATGCCGCAGCAATAATGTTTTTCTTTACCATACCCCTCCTCAACCATTAAAGGAGACCCCACAGCAACGACAGTGTAAGCCACAACCTTCCCCCTTCCCTTCATTTCCTCCAGCTCCATTTCATTACCATGACATTCAGGGCAGATTGGTTTCGGGGGCACGGCTAAATGACCGCACTTCTTGCATCTGGAGCCTATCAACTTATGTTCGCTGAGTAATTTATTGTAGGCCAGACTATAAAGTTTATTTTCAGCTACATCGGAGAATTTGTTTTCTAAAGCCATTGATACTACCTCCTCTCAAAGATATTGACTACAATGGTAGAGCCGTGTGCCCCAGCATTATGTGTTAATCCCAAATCGACGTCCTTTTTCTTCACCTGTCTTGGTCCAGCTTCTTCCCTCATTTGCTTGAATATCTCTACTATCATTCCCGTGCCTGATGCTCCGATAGGATGTCCTTTAGCCTTGAGGCCGCCATCTGTATTGATGGGCAGCTTACCATCCAATCTGTTTTCTCCCTCCCTGATTGCTTTCACCGCCTCCCCTGGCTCATAGAATCCCAGGTCTTCCATGCCAACTAATTCAGCTATGGTGAAGCAATCGTGAACTTCAGCAATTTTTATATCCTTAGGCCCAACCCCAGCCATTTCATATGCTTCCTTTGCTGCCAGTTTAGCAGCCCTCAGTGAAGTTAACTCATCCCTTTCGGCTAAGAAGTAATCGCTTGCCTGCCCGGTTCCAATTACATAAATTGGTTTATCGCTAAAGTTCTTAGCGATGTCCCCGGCGACAAGCAAAACACACGAGGCGCCATCGCAAATGGTGGAGCAATCGAATAGCCTCATTGGCCAAGCAATGACGGGATTCTGCTTTGGGTCATGCAAAAACTCCATTTCATCTGCCCAGTGGGGCTCAGGAAGACCTTTCTTCACTGCCGAGGCTGCCCGCCTTTTCATGATATCTGGGATGGAAGCATCGAAGTGAGCATGGGGATTAAGCCCACCATTGTAGTGATTTTTAATTCCCAGTCTCATAAAGTCTTCGACGGTGGTGCCGTATTTTGCCATGTGGGCTGTAGCTATAGTGGCATAAATGCCGGGGAAAGTTTCACCGGCAGGAATTTCGGTATCAGGGTCCATGGCAGCAGCCAGGACTTCGGTTACCTGGATAGTATCCAGGTTAGTCATTTTTTCCAGTCCCCCAGCGAGAACAATATCGTAGATACCAGAGGAAATAGCGATAACTGCCTCTCTGAAGGCAACTCCGCTGGCAGCACAGGCATCCTCAAACCTGATAGCTGGCTTGGGAACGAGTCCGATGCGGCCAGCAACTGCGGGGGCAACATGAACCTGACGTTCAAAGAGGTCGCTGCTTATATTTCCCAGGTACAGGGCATCGATTTCATTGGAGTCAAGTCCTTTATCTACCGACTGTTTCAGTTCATTGTAAGCCTCGACAAACAAGTCTTGACCTCTTACTCCCTTGGGATAAAGCCCGAACTTCGATAGTCCTGCTCCGACAACAGCAACACCACGACCTAATTTGCGTTTCTTTTGAATCATAATCACCTCCGCTCATTGAAATCTGTAATTATATTATTTTTGGACGACATTTACTACAGAAGCTGGCCTCTTTCCAGTCGGTGTCAGCAAGACAATTTGAAAAATGCATAACGCACTTGAGGTCAGGGCAGTGTTCTAGGCTGAAGGTGTGCCCGAGCTCATGGACTATCTCTTTAGTCGCTCTTTGTATAAACAAGGTTCTGTCTGGTGGCAAGCCATAATATTCCTGCCTCAAGCGGCATAAAGATATGATTGCCAGTTTGTGGATAATATCAGCTTCGCCGAAGACAAAGTTAAGCCCCGGAGCATAAAGGTCGACCTCGGTTATGCCCACTACTCTCTCATCCCCTTCCCTTCCCAAGGTAGACAGGGAGGCTATTAACTTTGAGGCATGATATTGCCCTCTTTGCGAGTCATAAGCATCTGATAGCTGACTTAGCCCTGACTTTATCACTACAGGACAACCAAAAACCAGCTTGATACTGTCCTTAAGCTCATCCACTACCTCGTCAGCTACAGCGCCCAGTGGTTTAAGCGTTATCTTCATTTTCAGCTAACCAGCTTTGTATTTCTGCCAATGCTTGTTTCCTATTATCCCCGGTTACTAAAAGCGTTTTAACTTCAGGATGGTGTTTGATTTCATCGGCAAAAGGATTTGGATTGAGCATGATTGTGCCCAAGACCCTTTTACTACCATTTATTGCCTGCCACACTGCTTCCCTGAATTGTGGTGATAGAAGCTCCATCTTGCCAATTTCATCGATCAGTATTACATCGCATTCCCGTAATGCTTGCTGAATTGCTGAAACGCCCACTCTATTCAAGCTATCAATATCAACTTTGTATTTGCTTACCTGAAATGGGCTGGAGAAGTTAACATGCGCCAGGATTGCCTCTTTACCATCCAAGGTAATTATCTTGAATCCCTGCCTTATCCCGCTGCTTCGTATTTCTTCAGTGTAAAAGCCGCCCACTTTAGCCCTAGTTCTAGCTATAGCTTCCTTGATGAGGCTGGTTTTGCCTGTGCCTGGCTTGCCGGAGAGGAGCAGATGTTGGGAAACTTTGTCCTCCTTTTTGTTTCAAGTTTGATTTTGGGCAATCATTTTGCGGAGTTCCACACACATCTGAGGCACATCGATCTTCATGGGACACCTGACCTTGCATCTTCCGCAGGTGAGGCAGGTATATATGATGGGAGCTGCCGTCTCCAGATTGCCAGTGATTTGAGCTGTCCACACTGCTCCGATGCCGGCGAAATATTTGTCGCCAAAATAGCCAGCAGTCACCGCAAATATGGGGCACTCATACAAGCATCCTCCGCATCTCAAGCAATAGAGTGCCTGCCGTAACAGGGGGTGTTTTGCCAACTTTGTTCGTCCCGAGTCGAGAAACACGACATGTAGTTCCTTGGGGCCATGCGCACCATATGTGGTAACTTTCTCGATATCTCCAGTCTTGCTCGGACCTGAGACCAAGCTCACATAAGCTGGGATATTATAGTTGGCATATCTCCAGGTAACCTCAGCTACCTTCCAGGCATCGTGGAGTGTGGGGACGAGCTTCTCCATCCCCACGAGAGCTATGTGCACTGGTGGAGCGCTGGTGGAAAGCCTGATGTTCCCTTCATTTTCAATAAGGAACAGCGCGCCGGTATCTGCGGGAAGTACATTAGCTCCGCTGAGGCCGACATCTGCCTGAAAATATTTTTCTCTTAATAGCTTCCTTACTATGGCTACTTCCTCGGCTATGACCGGCGCAACTTTCTTTCCTGTTATTTTAGTCAAAAGGGTGGCAACATCCTCTTTTGGGACATGGATTGCCGGAGACAAAATATGCATCGGTTTTGACTTCAACTGCTGGATGATAAATTCTCCCAGGTCCGTCTCGTAAACTTCGTTGCCCAGCTCCTCCAGATGTTCCCGCAGGTCAATTTCCTCCCCGGTCATGCTTTTGCCCTTGACGATTAGCTTGTCCTTTCCCACCAGTTTGCTGATAATCTTCAGCGCTTCCTCAGCAGTGTCTGCTATATAAGCATGCCCCTTGTTATCCTCTATGGTCTCGCAGGCTTGCTCAGCAAGTTCCCTCATCCTGCCGATGGAGTCTTCTTTAATTTTCCTGACTTCTTCAGCAAGCTCAATGGTGTGTGGAAACTTCCTTAATGCAGCGTTGGTATTTGCCCGGTAGCTTTTTATAGCTCGGGATAAAGCGGTGCTTATCCTATCGTTACGAGCTGCCTCCATAAGCTGTGTTTTATATGCTTTGAATTGAGACATCTTACCTCCTTGAAGCTCGGTCAACTACCTGAGCTAAATCCAATACCGGCACATTATCTCCTCCCAGTCCTTTAACTCCTTCTTCGAGCTGCATCACACACGCAGGGCAGTGGGTGATTATCATTGATGGATTTGTTTCCACAAGCTCCCTTGCCCTGTTCACGGCCAAAATGTGGCTTAATTCGGGGAACACCATCTCAAATCCACCTCCGCCACCACAGCAAGTTGCCCATTCCCTGTTGGTCCATTCAGGTTCCTTAAGCTCAAGTCCTTTTATGGAGTTCAACACCTGCCTTGGCTCATCAATCACCTCCAGGTAGCGTGCAAGTTGACAGGGGTCATGATAAGTAACCTCAACCTTTTGGGGCATCTCGAGGGAAATATTTCCCTCCTTAATTCTTTCCCAGACAACCTGGCAGAAGTGCTTTACTTCAATGTCAAAGCCTGCCACATAGTTGGGGAAGAGGTTGCGCAGTGCGTTGGTGCATGAAGGAACCAGCCCAATTATCTCCTCTACACCCAGGGACTTGAGCTTGCCATAAGTTTCCTGGCAGTGTTTGGCGAATTCAGCTTCCAGACCGAAAAAGTAAAGTGGTGCTCCGCAGCACGGCTCCTCCTCATGGAGGTAACCGAAATCAACCCCGAGCTTGGTTAATACATTGACGGCGCAGTTCAAAACTTCAGTGTAGTGGTCATCTCCTCCCAAAGGAAGCTTGCTATACATAGCAGTAAGGTCAACCCCCACCTTTTTGAATGTCTTAGCTATTCCAATAGTCTTCTCAGCATCCAGTCCCCTCTTCTCAAATCTGCTCAGTGCATCAAGCATGGCTTTGGCATGCCTCAGGTATTGATAGCCACATCCAGCGAAGAAGATGGTCTTATTTCTCCTGGGTAAACCTAAGTCTTTAGCCCATGTTGCTTTTGCCGTGGGTGAAGCTCCGAAGATATTGTCCCGGGAAGAAATGTTGTCGGCAATGAGAAGCATACCCTTGGGAATAAGGTCGTCTCTTTCTTTAGGCACTTTACCCTCCTTAATCGTTTTTTACGCGCCTTCTCCCTGAAAATTCAGAGAATCCTCAAGCAGCTTACTTGCTGGCAGCTAATTTCTGCGTTTTTCTTTTTTCCTTGAGCTCCTTGCGGTGCTTGCGGTGCTTTAACGCCGCCACTCTTTTCTTTTTATTCATGC
>DAOUSX010000165.1 GCA_030627025.1 Dehalococcoidia bacterium | reverse complement strand
TCCACTTTCTCCTTTGCCAATTGTGTTAGCACCAGAGAGGGAGGCAGCCACCTTACCGGTTTTCGTTCCGCATTGACCCGCATCCTGAATGATTACGCGCGAAACAATAAATTTATCAAAGATACCGAACCTAACCTAACCGGGGAAGACGTCCGTGAAGGGATGGTAGCGATTATCAGCGTAAAGTTACCCCAGCCTCAATTTGAGGGGCAAACTAAAGCAAAACTGGGCAATCCTGAAGTAAAAAGTCAAGTCGAATTTGTGGTCGCCGATGGATTGTCCCTCTATCTAGAGCAGCATCCAGACGAGGCAAAGACAATTATCACCAAATGCCTCATTTCCGCTAAGGCAAGGGAAGCAGCACGCAAAGCACGCGAGCTCGTGTTTAAGAAAAGCAGCTTCGAAATATCAGTCTTGCCCGGAAAGCTGGCCGATTGTTCCGAAAAAGACCCGTCCTTGTGTGAGCTTTACTTAGTTGAAGGTGAGTCAGCCGGTGGTTCAGCTAAACAGGGGCGCGACCGCCGATTCCAGGCTATCCTCCCCCTTAAAGGCAAAATACTTAATGTGGAGAAAGCTACTAAAGATAAGATTGTGCAACATGAAGAGATAAGAGCCGTGGTCACCGCCTTAAGAGCAAATACTGATGGACAACCTGACCTCTCGAAGCTCAGATACCACAAAATAATAATTATGACCGATGCCGATGTCGATGGTTCTCACATCCGCACCCTGTTACTCACCTTCTTCCACCGCTATATGCTGGAGTTAATCACCCATGGATACCTTTACCTCGCGCAACCCCCTCTTTATCGCATCCAAGCTGGTAAACGATCATTCTGGATTTATTCCGAGCAACAAAAGGAAGAGGTGCTCCAGAAGCTGCAAGACAATAAAGTGGAAATACAGCGCTACAAAGGACTGGGGGAAATGAGCCCTGAACAGCTATGGGAAACAACCATGAATCCCGAGACCAGGACGCTACTGCGAGTGATTTTGGAAGACGCTATAGCTGCAGACGGTATATTCACCATGCTGATGGGACCCGAGGTAGCTCCACGTAAGAGCTTTATTCAGGCTCACGCTCAAAGTGTTAGAAACCTAGATATCTAAACAAATCCTTCCTAGCTGCGATATAACCGACGCTGTGCTATATATTCCTCTACTTTGTCCGGCACAAGATACCGGATTGATAATCCCCGAGCCACACGCTCCCGAATCTGTGAAGAACTAATATCAATTATCGGGGTAGCGACATAGCTGACCCTATCAGTTATCCCTGGAATATGACGCTCTAAATCCTCTAAAGCTGATAAAGCTAAATTTGCTCTGGGCACAACAGCTAACTTGCATAGTTGGATTAGCTTGCTCGGCTCCTTCCACTCGGGAAACTGAGCTAGAGCATCACATCCCAGGATAAAAAACAAATCCGCCTGAGCACCTAACCGATTCTTGAGCTCAACCATGGTATCTATAGTATACGATGGGCCAGAGCGCTCCACCTCCACATCGCTTAGCTCAAAGTGAAGGTTAGGGAGAATAGCCAGACGCAGCATCTCTACACGATAACCTGCCGGGGTAATCGGATGCTGCAGCTTAAGCCACGGCTGACCCGCAGGTACAAAAACAACTTTTTCCAACCGTAACGCTATGCGGACTGCTTCAGCAATAATGAGATGCCCTATATGAACAGGGTCAAAGGTGCCTCCTAAAACCCCCACTTTCATAACCTCACCACCCATTTATTGTTAGTTATCATAACTATATATTTACCCATAGTATTTGAATAATAATAACACTAATAAGAATCTATATAGGAACAACAAAAAAGCTTTGAGCAAGGGATAAATGCTTCTTAAGTTTGTAATATTTTATTCACAATATATTAATAAGAATTGTCAATTTGTTGTTTAAGTTGACTGATTTGCCTTTTCAGCTTGGAATTAACCCCTAAATCGTTGGCTATTTTCTTATATCCATGGAGTATTGTGGCATGATTCCTATTGCCCAATATATTGCTGATCTCGGTGAAAGAGTAATTTCCTTTCTCTCGCAGGAGATACATTGCGATTTGACGTGCTAGGGAAGTCTCCTTGTCCCTCTTTCTGCCTAGCAATTGCTCTAGGGAACAGTCAAAATATTCAGCCACCGTTTGGACTATTACTTTACAGTCATCGTTGTTTTTATTAGTTGTTAATAATTTGGTGACTATTTGTGGAGTTAAGCTAAGCCCGGTTAACTTGGTATAGGCATCGAGGTATGTGAGGGCACCTTCAAGCTGGTAGACGTTATCCTGTATCTTCTGTGCGATAAATTGCAGTATCTCTTCGATGATAGGGAGTCCCTTCTCCGTTGACTTAGCTTGAAGTATAGCTAACCGTGTCCCAAAATCGAGTGGTTGAATTTGAGTAACAAGACCACATTGCAGGCGTGATCTTAGCCTGTTGCTGACTAAAGACATCTCTTTAGGAGCGCGGTCAGCAGCGATCACGATTTGACAGTTATTATGATAAAGCTCGTTGAAGGTGTGAAAGAAAAGCTGTTGAGTCTGCTTTTTATTATCTAGCAGTTGGAAATCATCGAAAAGGAACATATTTACCGGGGCGAATTTGCTTCGGAAATGGTCTACATCGTTCTGCTTGACTGCGAGCACAAATTCAGTGATGAATTGGTCAGCGGAGGAGTAAACCACGTTCAGTCCACTTCCTATCGCCATGTGCCCGATAGCATGTAACAAGTGAGTCTTGCCGCGCCCAGTGTCTCCATGAATGATGAGTGGATTATAGACCAGTGATGGTTTCTGGCTTACCTCTGTGGCTGCAGCATAGGCAAGGCGATTACAATCACCCACCACAAATCTGGCGAAAGTGTATTTCGGGTTAAATCGGTAGGTTTTCATCTTGGTGCTCACTCCACCGTCGCGCTGCAATGGCTTCTCTCTGGACACTGTTGGCTGCTGTACCACGAATTGGACCTCTAAGTCTTTTCCTAAGATAATGGCAATGGTCTTCTTTATCAATGAGTGAAAGCGTTTTGTAAGATACTCAGCGATGAAAGTATTGGGAACGCTAACTACGAAGACGTCGTTTTCACAATTGATACCTTGACTATCGCTAAGCCAGGTATCATAGTTTATCCTGTTGACTTGGAGTTGAAGCTGTCCTAAAGCTATTGCCCAGGTCTCTTTTGCCGAAAATGGTTCACTCATAGAAATGGAATCACCGGTAGCCACATGGGGTGATCGGAGAATACCAAGGTCAAATTATGACAAAAACGGTTTTTGGTCATCTAGGGGAATTTTGACATAACAAAAAAAATATTTGAAAATGCTGTTGGGCTAGTTATGAAAGTTATTTTTATGGGCACTCCGCAATTTGCCGTGCCTGTGCTGGAACGTTTGCTTAATAGTTCTTACCAGGTAGTGGCAGTATGCACTCAACCTGATAAGCCGACGGGGAGAAAGCGGGACCTCAT
>DAOUSX010000014.1 GCA_030627025.1 Dehalococcoidia bacterium | reverse complement strand
GAAATGTTAGCCAGGTGGTTCCTAGCATGCATCCCGTGGTCGCTATTGCCTCTCCCAGCGTTTGCTTACATTCAGCAGAATTTGCTTCCGCTGCTGCTTCTGAGGCTGGACACCAGGGGTTATTAGATGCTGCTAAAGCAATGGCGATGACCGTGGTTGATGTCATTGGACGCCCTGAGGTGTTGGAGAAGATTAAGCAAGAATTTCGTAGCTCTTAGGCAATGGTTACGGTAGGAATTCCACGGGCTTTACTTTATTACCAGTATTATCCCATGTGGAAAGTTTTCTTGGAGAAGCTGGGTGCGGAAGTAGTGGTATCACCGCCAACCAACAAAAGCATATTAAACTCAGGCGTTACGCGAGGTGTTCAAGATACTTGCTTGCCGGTAAAGGTCTTTTTCGGACATATCATTGCGTTGGTAGGTAAATGTGACTTGATGTTTGTCCCCGCTGTTACCAGTTTGGGTAAGAAGAGTTATAATTGCTCCAAGCTTATCGGTTTGCCCAATATGGCAAGAGCTTTAATTCCCGAAAGTCCTCCACTTCTTGCCCCGGAGATAAATTGTGAAAAAGGACGCTATAATTTATACCGAAATATCTATGCGGTGGGACGCTATTTTACCTCCAATCCATTCAAGCTAAAGAAAGCTGTAGAGGAAGGTTGGGCAAGCAATTTAGATTACTGGAATAAGATGTCGGATGAAAAGATTACCCCCCTTCAGGCTATTGATGGCAAGTTGTCCACTGATGTTAATGCTTCTTCATTCACCGTCGCGCTCATCGGGCATCCCTATATTATCTATGATGAGTATGTTAGCCATCGACTTATTTCACGGCTGCAGAAGATGGAGGTCAAAGTTGTTACCCCGGAGATGGTATCTCAGGAAGAGCTTGATGCTGCTACAAGGAGATTGGTGGGTGTTCCTCATTGGTTATTTGAACCCGAAATAATCGGCGCTGGAGGATATTACTTGGAAACGGGGGTGGATGGTATAATTATTGTCGCTGCTTTTGGATGTGGTCCTGACTCAATGATGTTAAGCATTGTGGAGCATCGAGCAAGAGAGTCTGAAATACCTCTTTTACCGCTTAGTCTGGATGAGCATAGTAGTGAAGGAGGGTTGGTTACTCGATTAGAGGCTTTTTTAGACATGGTTAAACGAAGGAAAAGAGTATGCGTGTAGGCTTTCCTCATTTTGGCAATGTTTATATCCCGGTAAAAGCCATGACAAGGAGACTGGGGGCTGCTGATGGTGAAGTAATAATTCCACCCCCGATAACTCAACGCACGTTAGACCTCGGTGTTAAGTACTCACCGCAAGAAGCTTGCTTGCCGTATAAGCTCACCTTGGGTAGCTTAATTGAAGCTTGTGAACTGGGTGCAGATACTCTGATTCAGGCAAGAGGGACTGGAATTTGCCGTTTAGGTTATTATGCTAAAGGTCAGGAACAAATGCTGCAAGATCTAGGTTACAATGCTCATTTCCTCACTCTGGACGTCTCTCACAATAAGTTTATAAGCATTATGCGACTTATACGGGATATGAGCAATAATATCCCTTGGCGTGAAATCATTCCAGCATTTTTCTTTGGTATCGGTAAATTGTTTGCTTTGGATAAAATAGAAAAGGTGGTTCAGAAAGTACGGGCAGTGGAGGTTGAGAAAGGAACAGCTAGCCGAATTTACCGGGAGGCTATCAATGCTGTTGATGAAGCAACTGAGAGTAAAGAAGTCAAGGAAATAACTAAAGAATATATCCATAAAGTAATCCAGGTGCCCAAAGACCCCGTAGCTGACCCACTCAAGGTGGGCATTGTTGGGGAGATTTATGTGGTTATCGAGCCTTTCGCTAATATGGATATAGAAGTGGAATTGGGCAAGTTAGGAATAGAGGTAGAGCGAACCATGACTCTTTCCCGATGGATTAAATATAGTCTATTTCTCAACTACCTTGGGGTAGATGAATGGAGGGAGGTTCATAAATTGGCTGGTCCTTATATCGACCATGATATTGGTGGTGATGGTTGGGAATCGGTAGGGGAGAAAGTGCTTTATGCTCACGAAGGATTTGATGGTGTAATCCATTTAGCCCCTTTTACCTGTATGCCAGAGATAGTAGCTGAGAATATTATGACATCGACAAAAGAGGATATACCCGTGCTTGCTGTTACTTGCGATGAACAGCAGAGTAAGCAGGGGATGTTGACCCACCTTGAGGCTTTCGTAGACTTAATAGGCTTTAGAAGGCGAAAGAGGGAGCATGGGAGACGAGTTTAAGGTATTAGACAAGCTTGTCAAAAGTAAGCGGATGATAGTATTCTTTATTGTTATGAGCATCGGTTCAATTTTGTTTTACCCTATTTTAAAATTAAAGCAAAGAAAAGCGCTGGAATTGCAGGAAGACATAAAAGCCTCTAATCGGGGCAAATTTAAGAAATTTGGTGGGACTTCTCTTGGAAGGGTAGACTAGATATGAAGGGTTACCTTGGCGTTGATGTTGGTTCAGTCACCACAAAATTAGCTCTGCTTGATGAGAATGAGCAGCTTATAGCTTCTATCTATCTGCGAACTCAAGGTAATCCGGTAAACATGGTGAAACAGGGGTTGAGGGAAATACAGAAGCAAATATCGCCTGAAGTCGAGATTAGCGGGGTAGCCACTACTGGAAGTGGTCGTTATCTAGCTGGCGTGCTTGTTGGTGCTGATTTGGTGAAGAATGAGATCACCACTCATGCTGTTGCTGCCATGCAACATATATCTGATGTGCAAACAATTTTTGAAATAGGTGGACAGGATAGCAAGATTATCATAATTCGTGATGGTGTGGTCATTGATTTTGGTATGAACTCGGTGTGTGCTGCTGGGACGGGGAGTTTCTTGGAACATCAAGCGGAAAGGTTGAATGTGAAGATTGAGGATTTTGGGGGGCATGCTTTGAGGAGTGAAAATCCAGCGCGTATTGCTGGGCGGTGCACTGTTTTTGCTGAATCAGACATGATTCATAAGCAGCAACTGGGATATCCTCTCGATGATATTATCTATGGTTTATGTCAATCCTTAATACGCAATTATCTTAACAATGTTGCTTTGGGGAAGCAAATTCAACCCAGATTGGTGTTCCAGGGGGGTGTCGCGTTCAATAAGGGGATAATCAGGGCATTTAATGAGGTTTTCGACTCCGAAGTTTATGTACCGCCTCACAATGAGCTTATGGGCGCTATAGGAGCTGCTATTCTGGTGCATGAGGAAATGGAAATTAAGCAGAATCATCATAAGAGTAACTTTAAGGGATTTGGTGTCAGTGACGTAGAATTCAAGACTTCTTCTTTCATATGCAAGGCTTGCCCGAACTTATGTGAAATTTCCCAAATTTCTGGTAATGGTAAAGTTTTAGCCAGGTGGGGAGGGCGTTGTGATATGTGGGAGAGGGTTCCAGAGAGCTAGTCTCCTTCGTGTATGGCTAAGAAATATCAATTGATCATCGTTGGTGGTGGTCCTGCAGGGCTTACTGCGGGACTTTACGGTGCCAGAGCGGGACTCAAGGTGTTGCTCATCGAAAAAGAAGTAATTGGTGGGCAAATTGCCAATGCTGACTGGGTAGACAACTATCCTGGTTTCCCCAAAGGTATTTCTGGATTTGAGTTAGTACAGCTTATCCAGCAGCAAGCTATGAATCATGGATTGGAAACTATGTCAGGTGAAGTTACTGGATTAACATCCGGTTATGGTAACAACATGGTGATCACCACTGAAGGTGATTTTATAGCTCAAGCGGTGATCATCGCTGGGGGATTGCAATTTCGTAAATTGGAAGTGCCCGGTGAAAGTGAATTTATGGGCAAGGGAGTTTCTTATTGTGCTACTTGCGATGGCCCTTTATTTCGAGACAAAACAGTGGCGGTAATTGGGGGTGGAGATACTGCTGTTATTGATGCTCTTTCTTTGAGCAAATTTGCTTCTTTGGTCAAAGTTGTCCATCGCCGTAATCAATTGCGAGCAGGCAAGGTATTACAGAGAAAAGCACAAGCTGATCCTAAAATAGAGTTTATATGGGACAGTGTGGTGACTGAAGTAAAAGGAGAAAAAAAGGTCACCGATTTAGTGCTTAAAAACACCCAAAATGGTACAATATCACTGTTAGCTGTAGATGGTGTTTTTGTTGCTATCGGGTTAATTCCTAATACTGAATATCTGCGTGGAGTTTTGCCTCTGGATGAGTGGGGGTACATAATCACTACTGAGCTGATGGAGACAACAGTGCCTGGTATATTTGCGGCGGGTGATATTCGCCATAACTCGGTGAAGCAAGCGATAGCTGCTGCTGGAGATGGTGCTGTTGCTGCGTTATCAGCAGAGAAGTTCGTTGGTTCGCTATGAAAGTTATTTTTCTAACAGATGTTCCCTCAAAAGGGCAGGCAGGGGAGATAAAGGTGGTAAGCGATGGGTATGCAAGAAACTTCCTTTTCCCCAAAGGACTGGCTCAAGTAGCAACACCTGAGGTAGTGAAACGAGCCGAAATCGGTCTCCGGGGGAAGGTGACTGAAGAAAGCTCGAACAAGGAAGAGATGGCCAAGTTGGCTGAGCAAATTGAAGGAATTCAAATCTGCCTCAAGGCTCGTGTAGGTGCTGAAGACCGTCTCTTCGGTTCTATCACTGAAGCTAATATTGCTGAAGAACTCAGCAGAATTGTAGATGCTCCTATCGATAAGAGGCAAGTAGTTTTGGATAATCCACTACGTCAAATAGGTGAATACGAGATAGCTATTAGATTGGCTACAGATTCGGTAGCGCGAATCAAGGTAGTTATCGAGCCTGAAAAAGCTTGAAAATGATAGAAGAAAGATTACCCCCTCATGACATTGAGGCAGAAGAAGCGGTAATTAGCTCCTTGGTTGTTGACCCTGACGCTATATTTAAGATAGCGACCTTCCTTGCTCCTGAGGACTTTTTTGACGAAACTCACAAGGTAATTTATCAGGCATGTCTATCTGTTCACCAACGCAATGAAGTTGTAAACCAGATTACAGTAGCTCACGAGTTAATGCGACAAAACAGGTTGGAGCAAATTGGTGGAGCTGCTTATTTGAGCCATTTAATATCCATTACACCTACACCGCTGTATGTTGAGCATTATGCTCGGATAGTCTCCAATACAGCGGCAATGAGAGGATTAATTGCTGCTGCGGGACAGATTGCTGCTATCGGATATGAGGCATATGAGGCAGGGGCTGACGTCGAGTCCACTCTCAATAAAGCTATAAACATCCTCTTTCAAGTAGGAAGTAAGGGAGCACCAACGAATTTAGTCTTGGTTCGTGATATCCTGAGCAAGTATTTTGAGGAAGTGGGGCAACCTCCACTAGGGGAGAAGCAAATACCCCATATTTTAACTGGCTTTGCTGGGTTGGACGGATTATTAGGTGGCTTACAAAGGTCGGATTTAATCATTTTGGCTGCAAGGCCAGCAGTTGGAAAAACAAGTTTAGCCTTGAATATCGCTAGAAATGCTGCTGTCGAGCAGAAGGCTTGTGTTGCCCTTTTTAGCCTGGAGATGTCTCGGGATACAATTGTTCAGCGTCTTTTATCCTCTGAAGCGAGGGTGGATTCGAAGGATGTTCGTTCAGGGCATTTTACTGAGAGAGAGGAAAGAAGGATTATGGATGCTAGTGGAGTTTTGTCAGAGGCACCAATTTATATTGATGATAGCCCTCAGCAGCGTGTTATGGATATAGGAAGTAAGGCAAGACGTCTTCATCGTGAGCGTAACATCGACTTGATTGTCATTGATTATCTGCAATTGATGCGAGGTGATGGCAAAAATGAACCCCGCGTTCAAGAGATAGGCAACATAACTCGTTCCTTAAAAGGGTTGGCTAGGGAGCTGAATGTACCTGTGCTCACAGTGTCTCAACTTAGCCGTGCCGTGGAGTGGCGTGCCTCTCATAAACCTCAGCTCTTCGACCTACGGGAGAGCGGTAGTATTGAGCAAGATGCTGATGTTGTATTTTTTATCCACAGAGAATCTATGTATTGTGAAGAGGAAGAATGGAATAAAACACATGATGTAGAGAAGGAGCCCTATCCTCGCAATGAGGCCGATATTCTTGTTGAAAAGCATCGAAATGGTCCTCTCGGTATAGTGAAATTGCGTTTTCTTCCATGGTTCTCTCAATTTAATAGTTTGGAAGTAGTGCCAGCCCCTAGTTCTGAGGAGTTAATATAACATGACAAATAAAGCTTTTCCTGCTTCTCCAGGGGAGCAATTGGTCCTTTTGCCCGAATCGTTTTTCACTCAGGCAATACCTGAAATAGACGATATAGCCGAGCTGAAGGTGATTCTCTGTTTTTTCTATTTACTCCATCATAAGCAAGGACATCATGAGTTTGTCACCCACGAGGAATTGTTATCTTATTGTATTCCTGTTATAGGGAAACAAGGGTTGCACAGCGGCTTAAGGTCAGCTATGAAAAGAGGGGTCATTTTATCGCTTGGCAAAGACGTTAACGGGAGGCGGGAAAACGTTTACTTTGCTAGCAAGGAGGCTATAGACAGGGCGAGCCATGGGATAACTCCTGAACAAGCAACACAGCCGCTCAATATCTTTGCTCTTTATGAGCAGAATATAGGTTTGATAACGCCATTGGTTGCTGAGGAGCTTAAAGAGGCGGTGAAAGTTTATCCAGCGCAGTGGATAGAGGAAGCTTTCAGGGAAGCGGTTAATATGAATAAGCGTAGTTGGAAGTATATCTCTCGTATTCTTGAGAGGTGGGCTAGCGACGGTAAAGATAGTGGAGAGTATAGACAAGGTATTAAGAAGGGTAGTGCCAATAAATACATTAAGGGCAGATACGGGCATCTCGTCAAAAGATAACCAGGGTGGCGAGGAAGTCTGTCCTATTTGTAAAGGGGCTGGGCTTGTCCATCCCCTTCTAGCTTCGGGACAACCTGATTTCAGCAGAGTAATTCCCTGTGAGTGCCAGAAGGAAGAACTGGAGAAGAAGAAACTACAATATCTCCAAGAATATAGCAATCTTAGCTCGTTATTGCGGAAGATGACCTTCGATGATTTTGACTATAAGCGGGTGAATCTCTCTCTGGAGCAGCGCCAGAATTTGCGGAAGGCCTTTGATGTAGCAAAGGACTTTGCATGTTCTCCAGAGGGTTGGTTGGTATTTCAAGGTGTCAATGGCTGTGGCAAAACTCATTTAGCAGCGGCTATTGCTAATCACCGATTGGGGCAGGGCAAGCCAGTTTTATTCATAGTGGCTCCTGACCTCCTTGACCATCTGCGCTCCACCTTTAACCCGGACAGTAAGATATCATATGACGATTTTTTTGAAACAGTAAAGCAGTCTCCTTTGCTAATACTTGACGACTTTGGCGAGCAATCTGCTACTCCTTGGGCTCAGGAAAAGCTATATCAATTGATTAATTACCGTTATAATGCCAGATTGCCCATGGTGGTTACCACTTGCCTTACTCTAGACGAGATTGAGTCCAGAATCAGCTCACGAATGGTAGATCCAAAATTAAGTTTAGTATTTAACATCATTGCTCCCGATTATCGTGGTGACATAGAACCCGTTCGGCAAGCCGGGCGCTCATCACGAAAACACTATTCCTAGGAACCATTCTATTGCAATAAGCAAACATCGTTGTTAGAATAACCCGACGTTATATGGGCGATTCAGAAGTAGTAAATTTGCCGGTTCTGGTTCTTAATCAGAGCTGTGAGCCATTGAATTTGTGTCGTGTGCGCCGAGCCATAATTTTGACCCTTTATGGTAAAGCTGAAGTGTTAGAAAACAGCAGAGGAGAGATTCATTCCGCAAGGCAGATTTTTCAAATACCCTCGGTAATACGTCTTGCTTATTTTATTAGGCGTCCTTATCGGGAAAGAAAGTTAACCAAGGTCGAAGTATTCATCCGTGACCAATATACTTGCCAATATTGTGGCAAGCAAACCAGGGAACTTACTTTAGATCATGTAATTCCAAGACAGCGTGGTGGGGAGCATGCTTGGAAGAACGTGGTTAGTGCTTGTAAAGTGTGCAACCGCCGTAAGGGTGGGCGAACACCTGAGGAAGCAGGAATGAGCTTGCTACGCTCTCCACGCATCCCTCACCACAATGGGTTCTATATTCCCTATCATTACCTGAATAGCCATGGCGAGTGGCGAAAGTATATTCCTGAATAAATACGACTTGCCTTGTTCAGGTTAGCTCATCGAGTGATAGTTCTCTAACAGTCTGGTCATTGAGCTTTATTGTCACTGTTTCTTTTAAGGGATTGGTGCTAAGCACTGTGCCTTCCCCAAAAGGTGTTGAGACCTCCTGATTTACTCGAGGCATTTTCTCCTTCATAGCTGCATATTGCTTGCTTTCATAGCTGAGGCAGCACAGGAGCCGCCCACAAATTCCAGAGATTTTCATGGGATTCAAGGATAACCCTTGCTCTTTAGCAATTCTGATGGATACTGGTGTAAATTCGGTGAGAAAATTCTGGCAACATAGTGGACGGCCACATTTCCCCAGGCCCCCGATCAATCTGGCTTCATCTCTAGGGCTTACTTGTCTCAACTCCACTCTTGTTTTGAGTCTCTGGCTTAGTTTTCGAACTAGCTCTCTGAAGTCGATTCTTGTTTGGGCACTGAAGTATATAGTCAAGTGCTTACCATCGAGGTTATAGTGAGCCACGAGGGGTTTCATTGCTAAATCAAGCTCACTAACGAATTCCTTACACCTATTGAGCGCTTCACTTTCTTTGTGGTGATTCTGCTCAGTTTTCTGCAAATCTTCCGGTTGTGCCAGGCGCATTATTTTGGCTAATCGTTTTGGGGGATGTTTTGCCTGCTGAGCCTCCGCAATAACCACTTTAGCTAGGTCTGCTCCATGCTCTGTGTCCAATACTATGTAATCATTAAGTTCTACTTTGATTTCAGCAGTATCGCAATAGATTACCTTGCCCTTAGGTTGAAGATAAACTCCGACTATCATAGGCTAACATTCCACCTTTGGCATGTTAAGCATCACCCATTCCAATAATAAGCGTACATTTATGTTCTTGCTTAGTTGCTCTTTTAGCAAACATAAATCTGCAATGAAGCCATTGATTTCGCGCATGGTCAAATTGCTTGCCTTTCGTTGCAAAGTAGCTTCATAGTCTATATTGGTGATAAGTTCCTCGCAGCTACCCCGAATAAGCATCAAGTCACGCCACCAATTAATCCAGTCTTCCATAATTTCTATCATGGACATTCGCTGTCGATTAAATTGAATAGCCCACTCTTGGGCGCAGGCAAAGCGCTGTTCTAAATTAGCAGTAAGTAGCGAGACAAATTTATTAATATTTTGAGTTCGCTGAGAAAGCAAATTATCATCTTTCACGGCTGATATTGCCCAGCCGGGGCAACCATGGCTCAGTCGGGCTAAAAGATTTGCTTTGTTGAGAGTAATGTCATACTGGTCTACAAGTATTTTTTGTATCTCCTTCATGGGCAGAGGCTTGAATTCGAGTCTTTGACATCGAGAGATAACCGTGGGTAGAAGGCGATTTTCCTCACTCGCTAGCAACAACCAGATGACTTTGGGTGGTGGTTCTTCCAAAATTTTGAGTAAACAGTTTGCTGCTTCAATGGATAAGTATTCGGCATCATCGATGATGAATACTTTATATTTACCTTCGTATGGTGGCAGGTTAGCTAAATGCTGAAGCTCTCGAATGGTATCGATGCTGATTTCGGCACTTAAGTTCAGGTGCGTGAGAATGACATCGGCATGCTTTTCCTGGGCAATTCTGCGACAAGAATGGCATTGACCGCAGGGTGGTTCACTTGCATCGCAATTCATTGCCTGTGCTATGTTAACAGCCAGAGTTCCCTTCCCTATGTGCCGTGGACCTGTTAGGAGATAGGCATGTGCGATGTTACTTTGTTTAAGATTTTGTTTTAACAAAGATAGAAGTTTGTCTTGTCCAATTACTTGCCACATGTCAAATTGTATCTAAGCTCATTAAATCTTGATAGGTTTCGCGGCGACGGATAAGAGTTGCTTTGCCGTCATTCACCATAGTTATGGCTGGTCTGGGCAAGGCATTATAATTACTCCACATCGGGAT
>DAOUSX010000072.1 GCA_030627025.1 Dehalococcoidia bacterium | reverse complement strand
CCCAATGCTGACCCAGTGCATAAAGTCTCCATTATTGCTCGAGGGATAATGGGAGGCTGGACGCGCTTCCTGCCCACCGAGGAGCGCCATCTGTGGACCAAACCTCAACTCGAAGATAGGTTAGCAGTTAGCTTAGGTGGACGAACTGCTGAGGAAATTGCCCTCGGTGAGATAAGCACAGGAGCACAAAATGATTTGGAACAAGCAACTAAATTAGCTCGTAAAATGGTTACTGAATACGGGATGAGCGATAAACTAGGACCACGAACCTTAGGACAAAAGCCCGAGCTTGTTTTCCTGGGTCGCGAGATTACCGAACAAAGAGACTATGGCGATAAGATAGCTGACGAGATAGATGAAGAGGTACACAATCTCATTCAACGCGCTTACTCCACTGCCAAGAAAATCCTGACCACCCACAAAGCAAAACTAAAGGAAATAGCAACCCTTCTTATCGAGCGAGAAACCTTGGAAGAACCTGACCTGGATAAGCTATTTGAAGGGCTATTGCCAAAACCCGCTACCAGCTAGTTTTTTCATCCTTTCCTTCGCACAACGTAGTGAGCCAAATCAACCAGATGGGAGCGAGGAAACTTGTCAGGCAAAATTTCCAATGCCTGGCAAGCTTGGAGCGAAAAATTGCGGGCGATATCAACACAGTCTTGAATAACCGTCGATTGGCAAATCTTACCCCTGGCCAATTCTATATGTTCGGCAATTTCACTTTCCAAAATTTTCTTTACCGTATCATCGTTGGGATAGCGTTCCAGAAAGATTATGGTTGGTAAAGTCAATACCCCTTGACTTAAGTCGGAGCCTGGAAGCTTACCTAGCTCTACTTCGTTACCAGTAAAGTCCAAAACATCGTCTACAACCTGAAAAGCCATGCCCAAATTATAGCCATAATCTCTCAAAGCTTGAATTGCTTCTTCAGGAGAATTAGCCAAAATTGCTCCCGCCTCAGCTGCTGCTGAAAAAAGAGAGGCAGTCTTAGCTGCAATCCAACGATAATAATCATCCCTATTTTGTTTCCCATCAAACGAAAGCCCTTTTTGTCTTAACTCACCTGAAGAAATGACCATAGCAGTGTTGCTGAAAAGCTTCATAACCTCGATATTTTCCGTCTCTGCTGTTAATTCAGCACATTTACCTAACAGATAATCCCCTACCAATACTGCACTTGTATCACCCCACAATCTGTTTACTGTTGCTTTACCACGCCGCTGCAGCGAGTTATCCACCACATCGTCGTGAACCAACGTAGCGGTGTGCAGCAGCTCCATTGCTGTGGCTACGCGAATCAAAGATCCCAAATCATAGTCATAAAACTTCCCACTAAACAACGTAAGGGCAGGACGAACCCTCTTGCCACTAGTTTTGATTATGTAGTCCAGTAGCTTCTTTAGAACAGGTATATCGACATCGGCAACTGAGACTAGACTTTCCTCCACCTTCTGTAAGTCCTCCTGGATAGGCTGATAGATAGTATCAAGCTCCATTTATCTCACCAGTCACACGCTGAGCCAAGTCGACTACTCTCTTGCTCAACAACATCTTCATCCAGCTTGCTAAATAATGGCTGTGGTTGGCGCAACTTTTGCCCCTCTGCCAGCAATTGAAATTTCCAACCGATCTCACTGGGGCTTCCTTCAAAACCAAGAAGAGAATGAAGCTTTTCGGAACTGAAGGGGAGAAAGGGATAAAGAGCAGTTTTCAACGCTGATAGGCTCAATATTGCAGTATGAATAGATCTAGCTGAAGCTTGCCGGTCCTTCTCAATCGTTTTCCATGGGGCCTGGTTGTCAAGATAACGATTTGCCTTTTGAGCCAAAGACATAGCCTCTCTAATTGCCTCCTTGAATCTACAGTGGTAAAGCAACCCATCCACGTCGTTAAGCATCGTCTCCGCTTCATGAAGCAATGTTTGGCTCTGTGAATCAACGTCACCCGGGGAAGGCACCGCTCCGTCAAAATTGCGATAAGCGAAGCTGAGAACACGATGAACCAAATTACCATAGGTGGCCACTAATTCATTGTTAGCTCGACGAACGAACTCACGCCAAGAAAAATCACTATCCCCAGTCTCAGGCATATTCGCGGATAAAATATAGCGCAATGGGTCAGCGTCATACCGTTCCAGATAATCAGGAAGCCAAACTGCCCAATTACGGCTGGTAGAAAGCCGCTTTCCTTCTATGGTCAAAAATTCATTAGCAGGAACATCGTAAGGTAAGTTTAGCCCACCATAGCCCATCAGCATCACCGGCCAAACAATGATGTGGAAAAAAATGTTATCCTTACCTACAAAGTAAAAGCTTTTTGCATCTCCTTGCCAGAAAGGCTTCCAAGCTTGCTCCTCATGGTGGAACTTCGCCCACTCTTTAGTGGCTGACAAATAGCCAATAACTGCCTCGAACCAAACATAGATTCGCTTCTGCTCAAATCCTACCTGTGGCACGGTTACACCCCAATCTATATCGCGAGTTATCGCCCTATCCTTTAACCCTTCATTCAAGAATTTCCATGTAGTGCCAGCCACATTTCTCCGCCAGTGTGATTGAGCTACTACCCATTCCTTTAGCTTATCTTGAAAAGCGCTGAGTCGTAAAAAGAAATGCTCAGAAGATTCGAACCGTGGTGAACTGCCACAAAGAACACAATGTAAATCCTTGAGCTCCGCGGGATTTAATGGTCTGCTACACTGGTCACACTCATCCCCCCTCGCCTCGGAAAAACCACAATAAGGACACACCCCTTTAAGATAGCGGTCGGGAAGAAAACGTTGACACTTAGGGCAATAAGCTTGCAGTGTCCTATCCTTATAAAGATAACCCTTATCGAGCAAGGTTAGAAAAATATCATGCACAACCTGAGCATGGTTTTGAGTGCCCGTGGTAGTAAATAAATCAAAAGAAATACCTAACTTTTGCCAGCAATCAAGGAATTGTTGGTGATACTTAGACACTATTTCCTGTGGAGACCTGGATTCTTGGTCAGCGCGAATTAAAATTGGCGCTCCATGCTGGTCACTACCCGAGACCATCAGCACCTCGTTGCCTTTAAGGCGATGATAACGAGCAAAGATATCAGCAGGCAGATATGCTCCGGCAATGTGCCCAAGATGCAAAGGCCCATTAGCATAAGGCCAGGCTACACCGATGAAAATACGCTCTTTCAAGATTTCCCCAAACGAAATACTCTATCATACCTGCCATCTCTAGAAAAGTAACACCAAAAGTCAACTCGGTAGCGTTTCCTTCTCCAATATTGCCAGTGAGCTAGATACTTTACTAGCACACGGCATATAAGCTAAACTTAGTTAATAAAGGCTGGAAAGATTAAGAAAGAATTTCCTGATTCGTAACTATGTGGCAGGATGTAGTCCAAATACTTGGGACTGTGACCGCAGGCAGCTTATTAGGGCTGGCTATTATATTCTTGCTCGCTATGATTACCGAGATGGGTCTGCCTACATACCCAATCATAGAAGGCCTAATAGTTTTTGCCGGCTTCCAGATTGTCCATGGGACGGGTAGTACTTCCTCCCTAGTTCCATTCTTGATCGTAGCACCTGCGGGACGCTTGTGTGGCTCCACATCAACCTATTGGTTTTCACACTCCTTTGGAGACAAGCTCGTGGATAAATTTGGCCAGCGTATTCGAATCACAAGGGAACGCCTAGAAAAGACAAGGGAGAAAATTGCAAGGTTTGCTCTGCCCAACCTGATTATGGCAAGGCTTACCCCGGGACTTGGAGTTCTTGCTTCGGTTACTTACGGTACAACACACATTCGTTTCCGATACTTCTTTATAGGTGTGCTCATTCAACTGCTAATCTGGGAGGGGATTTATCTCGCTTTAGGAGCTTTAGGAGGTGGCCTATCAAATCTCCTTGCTCCAGAATTTCGCCCCCTGTTCATCACCGCCCTCGTGATGGCAGTAGCTGGTATAGGAATAACAATTTGGTATTTCTTTTTCCACCAAACCAGGAAAGAGCAAACAGAAGAAACATCTACTCTTGAGGAAAACAACAATTAGCGTGCTTTATGTCAACTTAATAAGCGTTGACTCCAAAGTAAATGTGGAGCTGATGGGATTCGAACCCACTACCTCCTCAATGCCATTGAGGCGCTCTCCCGATTGAGCTACAGCCCCATGCGCAATTTAGCAGAATGCTATAGGGAATTCAAGCGATAAAGATAATGCCAGATCAAGATTGTCAACTTAAAGTGCTCATCACCAGAGAGGAAATAAAGAACACCGTAGCCAAACTAGCCAATGAGATAAAAGAAGATTACCGAGGTAAGCATCCTTTGCTTATCGGCGTCCTTAAAGGCTCCTTTGTGTTTATGGCTGACCTTATTCGCCAACTGGATTTGCCAGTGGAAATCGATTTCATCAGGCTCTGCAGCTATGGCGCTGACATGAAAAGTTCAGGCAAAGTCAAAGTAGTTCAAAGGCTTAAAACTCCTGTAAAAGGCAGAGATGTCCTGGTGATTGAGGATATTGTGGATACCGGGCTTACCCTCTCTTTCCTGCTCAATTATTTGAGAAGGAAAAAGCCTGCTTCCCTAAAAGTTTGTGCCCTAACTGATAAACCATCCCGCCGTAAGGCTCCAGTATCTATTGAGTATCTAGGTTTCACCTTGCCTGATAAATTTATTGTTGGTTATGGGCTTGACCTCGATCAGAAATTCCGCAACTTACCAGACATATGTGTCTTTGAGGACGATGAATCTAGCTGAACTTATTTCTGTAGCCAGAGGGGATTCTCTACCAGACCTACTATTAAAGAACGCCCGCATTGTAAACACCTTCATCGGGGAAATAGAGGAGGGTAATGTAGCCATTTGTGGTGATAGGGTCGCCGGTATAGGAGATTATACACAGGCAAGAGAAATCATTGACCTGGAAGGCGAATACTTATCTCCAGCGTTAATTGATGGGCATATCCACATTGAAAGCTCCATGCTCCATCCCGCTCGATATGCTGAAGCAGTCGTGCCCAGAGGAATTTTAGCCTCAGTCACCGACCTGCATGAACTCGCCAATGTTTGTGGCATCCAAGGTATTAGATTTGTTATCGATTGGGTACAAAACTTGCCCATGGACATATTCTTCATGGCTCCTTCATGTGTGCCATCAACTTCTCTTGAAACATCAGGTGCCAGAATTAGTGTGGAGGAAATAGAGCAAATCCTCACCCTCCAAAATGTTATCGGACTAGGGGAAATGATGAATTTCCCCGGCGTAATAAATGGTGATAACGAAATACTACGCAAAATTAATGCTGCACAAGGCAAAATAATTGACGGACATGCCCCGGGACTCAGTGGCAAAAAACTCAATGCCTATAAGGCAGCAGGAATTCTGTCCGACCACGAATGCACAACTTCTGAAGAAGGTAGAGAAAGGTTAAAACGGGGAATGTATCTCATGATTAGAGAAGGCTCCTCAGAGAAGAACCTTGACGCCCTTCTGCCACTAATTAATGACAATACTTATAAAAGATGTTTCTTTGTAGTGGATGATCGCACTTGCTCTGACTTGCTCCGGGAAGGTGATGTCGACGCCGTGGTGAGAAAAGCCATTAGCCGTGGACTAGACCCAATTCGAGCTTTGCAATTGGCTACCATAAATACCGCTGAATATTTCCAGCTTGGTAACCTTGGGGCTATTGCCCCAGGCTACCTGGCTCATCTCATCACCTTCACCGAACTTCCCAAATTAACCGTAGATATGGTGTTCTATCAAGGTAAGCTGGTAGCTAAAAAGGGTAAATGTCTATTCTCAACACCCAAAATCCCACCTGAATTGACAAATACAGTGCATATTAAGAAGCCATTTACCACTGAGCAAATTAGACCAACCGCCAACAGCGAAACTCAGCCAGTTATCGAAATCGTCCCGGGGCAAATAATCACCAGAAAAGGATTGCAAAAGGTCAAAAGAGACCAAGGAATAACCGTCTCTGACATTGAAAGGGATATCCTGAAGCTCGTGGTGGTGGAACGGCATAAAGCTAGCGGGAACATTGGGGTGGGACTGGTCAAAGGCTTTGGCTTGAAGAAAGGAGCTTTAGCCTCATCAATAGCCCACGATTCCCACAACATAATAGCCGT
>DAOUSX010000180.1 GCA_030627025.1 Dehalococcoidia bacterium | reverse complement strand
TCTGGAGTATTGATGGCGTAGCTGTTGTCATTGGTTCGCAGCGGTGTATATGCGCTATACGATATGGATACACCCCAGTCCTTGGCTTTTTGAGCTAAAGGAAGTACTTCTTCTAGATTAGCTCTGGTGATAGCAGTATTCAGGATGATGTCCCGATAGCCAAACTGGGCCAATTTGGGAATTGTTTCATATAGATGTCTGTATAAGCCGCGATGTCGTCGAAATTCATCATGTCGCTCATCAGGGAAATCAAGTGATACTGAAAGCTGGTTTACCCCGGCTTCATGCAACTGTATATAGTTGCTCTCATTTAGCAGCACCCCATTAGTGACGAGTATTAAGTAGGGTATGCTATTAGACCCTTTGATAGCCTTGACTATATCTACTATATCTTTACGCAGAAGTGGTTCGCCGCCGGAGATTTGCACCACGGGTGGTTTCAGGAGTCGGGTTAACATAGCATAATCATCCGGTTTAATCTGCCTTTCGTTCTTTATTAGGCCGCCAAGGTCGCAATGTCGGCAGTTGCAATTGCAGGAAAGCGTCACCTCGAAAGAGACTATTAAGGGTCGTTTAGTTGCGTAATTATATATTCCCCTTGCAGCAACTTTAATCCCGTCTAAGGGAGAAAAATTTGTCATGCTACTCTCCTTTTTGGCTATATGCTAATCGTCTGCCCAATCTTGGGGGTGTGGACTCGTGTTCCAGTGCCTACTTTGGCCAGGAAAAGCTCAGGATGCTCGGTATGAATAGGAATAACAAGTTTGGCACCGATGGTTTCGATAATCTCCAATAATTCAGAGGCCGAGGCATGGCCGGAGCTATGAAAACCTTGCTCTTCTTCGGCCACCTTGCCTGTCTCTGTATTGGGGACGCCAATTGGTAGAAAGCCAAAGTGATGAATCCACTGCCTTAGCCTTTTGACGTCAAACCTTTGTTCTTCGCTGAAGGCTTCGCTGGATGAATAAATATATATCCCTCCCTTGCTTGGCTTAATATCGATTAGCTCATTAACATCCCAGAAGCTTAGACAAAGAATGTAACTTCCTTCATTATGTCTTATATCCTCGGGTTGAACTGTCTTTCCCTGATTCTTATATCGAGCGAGTAAATCTCTTTCCCAACTGAGCCAGGATTTAATCTCTTCATATATAGTTAGTGTATCGTCTTCGATAGGGTCAGGTATCTCAGGCATTATAAGGTGTAGAGACTGCAAAAGGTAGGCATCTTTCAGGAGGATAGCGAGTTTTCGCTGGCATTCGCTGGCAATCGCTCTGAATGTCAGCAATCTCTCCAGGTTTCTAGGGCCAAAGTCGGCGATCACCAGTTTCCCATTGGCCTCTTTGACCTTCCGAAAGGCGTTCTGCATGACGTCTTCCTCTGTTGTGGAATCATCTTCTGTATCGATATTGGTGCCCTCGCATAGGAGTATGGAAGGGTGAAGCTTTGCTGCCTCATGGGCAAACTGTCTGGTTTTATAGCCCATCTTGCCATGCATGCGCAAGTCCCCGGTGTAAACTACCCAACCCTGGCTAGTCTCAACAGCAAAAGCTGTTGCTCCATAAATGGAGTGGTCAACGGGAAAGCATCTTATACTTAGGTTGCCCACTTTGCTAATAATGGTAGGCCAGTTGCAGCTCATCTGCCTTGCTCCAGTTTGGGTTTGCCAAAAACTTCGCGCCTCTGGAGTCAGAGATATCGAGTCGGCGAAGCAGAATTGTCTTTGTAGCGAGGGATATTTTTTCCAATCACGTGAAGTAACCAACCGCTCTTGTTCTTCACGAGGCATGGCATAGCATACCTCCTTTTCAAAATCCCCCCTGCTTGAGTCCTGGATTGCCTTGGCAAGGAATGCTGTGGTAAGGCTACATACAATAGGGATATCGGAGTCAAGAAACGAAATATGGCCGCTATGGTCTAAGTGGGCGTGGGACAGCAGAACAGCATCTATATGCACATCTCTAATTTTGGAGCGTAGTCTCGACCAGACATCTTCCCATGATGGTTCTAGCTCACTTCTATAGATGCCCTTCAGCGGAGGGAGGAGCCCAATTTCGAATAGATCTACCAGTCCTCTGGAGCTGCGAGGTTTTAGGTATTCCTCAAAATATTGAGACCAAAGGTTATAATTAATACCAAAATCGAAGGATATGGTAGTGTTATCTGCTTCGAGTAATATCTTGTTTCCACCTATTACCCCAGCACCGCCATGAACAGTGATATTAACAGTCATATGTTAGCAAACCATTATAGCAAGCTTTACTTGCCAAAAGAAGCGGATAACAATAAGATTTTGATAATTAGGGCGTGGTGTTAAAATAGAAAAAATGGCTAAGGATTATTATCACATCTTAGGAGTACCCAGGAATGCCAGTGATGATGAGATTAAGAAGGCCTATAGAAAGCTGGCTATGAAGTATCACCCAGACCGCAATCGCGGGAAGGAGAAATGGGCTAATGAGAAGTTCAAGGAAATAAATGAAGCCTACGGAGTTCTCGGCGACCCGGGAAAGAGAAGTCAGTATGATCAATTTGGCACGGTAGGCAATGTGGGTGATATCTTCGGCAGCCCGTTCACCAGGAGTACCTTTGAAGATTTAATGAAGGACTTTGGTGGCTCTGGTCTTGGCTTCGATTTCCTCGATGACGTATTCGGTGATTTCTTAGGGGGTAGAGGTTTTTCTTTTAAGAGATTTAGTAGAGGATTTGGTGATCCAAGGGGAGTGAGGTTCGAAACTGGGCCTGGTGGGAGGATTAATTTAGATGAGTTGTTCGGTAGGGTTCAACGGGCTCAAGATGTCCGATACGAACTTTCAATTACCCCGGATGAAGCTCGAAATGGTACAAGAAAACGATTAACCAGGAGGGGTAAGAGATTGGAGGTAAAAATCCCCTCTGGGGTGAAGACAGGTAGCCTGGTGAGATTGAGAAATGCTTGCCAGGTAACAGATGGGCGTCCCGGAGACATAGTGATTCAAATCAGAGTTAAGTAGTATGCCAGCAAATTTGCCGCCGCAATATTTTGAAGCTGAGAAGCGTTACAGAGTAGCTAAAGACCCCGATGAGAAAATTGAGGCTTTGCAAGCTATGCTTGCCATCATGCCCCGGCATAAGGGCACTGATAAGCTTCATGCTGGGCTGAGACGGAAGATTGCCAGATTATCG
>DAOUSX010000050.1 GCA_030627025.1 Dehalococcoidia bacterium | reverse complement strand
CACCTCTTATGGCATCGGATATGAACTCCATTACCTCGAGATCCTGGGGACATGTCTTGGTGCAGTTGTTGCACCCAAAGCAGGTGATGATATCGGGGTAGAGCGTTAGTAACTTGTTCTCCCCCTCTTCAGGCTTTAAATCTTCAAGGTTATAAAGAGCTTGAGCAGCGGGGAAGAAGGGAATTTGCGTTATAACCATATCTTGCTCTACACATGTCTGGCAGGCAAGCCCATATCGTATTGTAGGGTCATGTGTGAAATTGTAGATGGTGCTACAAGCGCCACAAAATCCAGCACGGCATCCGCAACTTCGGATGATGTTGTAGCCGCAATATTCTAATGCCGTTTGGATGGTAAGCCCTTCGGGAACCTTATAACGCTTACCTGTTACATAGATATCAACCATTCTGACTTCCTGTTCTGCCTTTTCCTTTACTGTGGCTGCGTCAGCCATCCTTGCCTCCAATTAAAGGATCGCTTGTTCATGGCGGGCACACCAGCATTGCAAATTAACCGCGACTGGCAAGCTCGCGATGTGACAGGGAAAAGCTTCGATGTGAACAGCTAGAGCAGTGATTGTGCCTCCATATCCCATTGCTCCGATGCCGAGGTTGTTAACATGCTTTAGGAGCTCCTTTTCTAGCTCAGCAATCTCTGCATCTCGGTTTGGCTCGCCAATTTTTCGCAGCAATGCTCTTTTAGCTAACATCATCGTTTTTTCCGTGGTTCCCCCTATTCCTACGCCAACGATTACTGGGGGACAGGGATTGCTGCCTGCTTCATCAACTCGGTTTACCACGAAGTCTATAATTCCCTGGCGACCCTGTGCTGGTGCCAGCACTGTCAGCCGACTCATATTTTCGCTACCGCCTCCTTTAGGCATTACCGTAATTCTGAGCTTATCACCAGCGACTATATCGGTATAAATCATCGCGGGAGTGTTATCTTTGGTATTTATCCTTTCTGAAAAGGGCTGACGCACTATGGACTTACGGAGATAACCGTTAGCATATCCTTGACGTACTCCCTCATTTATCGCGGTATAAAGGTCGCCCCCACTTATGTGAACCTCCTGACCCAGTTCCAGCATAACAACAGCGGCGCCGGTATCTTGACATAAGGGAATTTGTTGCTTAGCGGCGATTTCGACATTCTCCAGAATTTTATCCAGGACATCGCGTGCTACCTCTGACTTTTCTTTTTCTCTAGCTTGCTTTAGAGCTGCTAACACATCTTGAGGGAGATAATGGCAGGAATGCTCGAACAAATTGGCTGTTGTCCTGGTAATATCCTCCGTTTTGATTTCTCTCACAATGCCTTGACACCTCCCCAGCTATGTTACTGCTGGGGCAATACAACCTGTCTTTACCAAGGTATCAGCTTGCTGCTTAGCGCTGAGTATCATTGTCTCGCTTTTCTTGCGAAGGGCATCACGACTGATTTTCAATCTGGCGATGCCCTCTTTTTGGGCTTCCATGCCTACATCCACTGCCTCGCGAACAAAAGCCTCAGTCTCTGCCATCGTTGGGGCGATATAATCTTCGTTTATGCCCTGCTCTTCAGCATATTTAGCCAGTGATTTAGCAGCAACAATGCACATCTCGTCGGTGATCGTTTTTGCCTCCACATCGAGGACACCACGGAAAATAGCAGGGAAGCCCATGGAGTTATTTACCTGGTTAGGGAAATCCGACCTGCCTGTGGCCACAATTCTAGCTCCTGCCTCCCTGGCTTCCCAAGGCCAGATTTCAGGAATAGGGTTAGCACAAACAAAACATATCGCATCCTTTGCCATCCTCTTGATTTGCCTGGCGGTAATGACTCCCGGACCTGACTTGGAATAAGAGATGAGGATATCAGCCCCTTCCAATGCCTCGGTTAAACCACCAGTTTTCCCTTCGGGATTGGTGGTGGTGCAGAAGCGCCATTTATCAGGGTACTGTTCCTTCTTTTCATCGAGATCTTTTCGCCCTGGGTGAAGGATGCCCTTGCTATCAGCCACTATAGTATTCTCGTGCTTGAGCCCATAAGAAAAAAGCAATCTAGCGCAAGCGACATTAGCTGCTCCTGCTCCATTCAAGACGACCTTTACTTGGCTCACCTTTTTACCAACAATTTTAAGCGCGTTTATCAATCCAGCTAACATTACTGTTGCTGTTCCCTGCTGGTCGTCATGCCATACAGGAATTTCCGTCTCCGCTCTCAGCCTATCGAGGATATAGAAGCATTTAGGATTGGCGATATCTTCCAGATTTATCCCCGCAAATGATGGCTGTAACCACTTTACCGCTTTGATGATTTCATCAGGATCCTTGGTGTCCAGACAGATAGGCACGGCATCGACCCCGCCAAGATATTTAAACAACAGACACTTTCCTTCCATCACCGGGTAGCCTGCCTTAGGCCCAATATCTCCCAGTCCAAGGACTCTGGTGCAGTCGGAAACTACTGCTATAGTATTCCATCTATTGGTGAGTTCGCCGAATCTTTCCTCATTTGCCTGTATTGCTCGGCAGGGCTCAGCTACACCAGGGCTATAGTAAATTGCAAAATCATTGAAGTCACGAACCTGGCATTTGGGCATTGTTTGCATTTTACCGTGATAGAATGAGTGCAATTTCATGGCATCCTCGGCGGGTTTCTTTGCCTTGGCAAGAAGCTCCTCTTTAGTTACTTTCTGCATCCTTGTTCCCCCCCTTTGTTAAAGGCGTAATGCGAGGAGTTCATTGTAACATAAAGTGTTGCCTCGAAGAAGCGTGATAAGCTTTGGAGTAAGATTTGCCGATATACTTTAGATTAACCGTTTGGCCATATAGTTGCCTTCTAAGTGATAGCCAAGCGAACGATAATAATCTCTGACTCCAACGCCGCTCAAAATAGCCAGTTTCTTGATATGAAATTCCTTGGCAGTGATCCTTCCTGCCTCTAGAAGCAGCTCTTTTCCTAGACCTTGATGTTGAGCAGCTTGCTCCTTTTTCTCTCCTAGAGGGACTTCAGCTCCAAATATATGTAGTTCCCTGACGAGAGCCTCGTTGCCATTGTGTAACTTAGGGCTTACTCTCAGCCTTAAGAGGCCAAACAAGGTCTCATTTTCATCTTCATAGCAAAGGAAGATTTCCTTTCCCTGAGAAGCATCATACTCTAACCTGGTTAACCGTGGTTCACCGACTAGCCAACCGTCTCTCAAGCGATGTCCGTATTCTCGGCAGCGGGTGCATTGACAGCGAAGGTTAAGTTCACGCATTCTCCTTTTGACGGTTTCCCTGAGCGCTAAATCACTGCAGCCAGCGATAATAAATTTGCTCGGAATATCGCGCATCAATCTGGGAACCCTGACATATTTTGGGAGAAGACTCTTGATATTAGCCAGTAAATCTATCATCCGTTCATCTTCATAAGGCTGGTAGCGGTTATCACGATACCAGTTTTCCAGTTCACTGCCTGTCACTACAAGTGTGGGGTAAAGCTTAAGCCCATCAGGGCGGCAATATTCGTCGTTAAAGAGCTTCCGCGATAGTTCCATATCATGCTCGGGGGTTGAGCCAGGTAATCCTGGCATCCAGTGGTAGTAGACTTTAAAGCCATAATCGCGCAACAGCTTTGTCGCTGAAATAACCTCTGCGACTCCATGTCCTCTTTTTGTCAGGCGATGAATCTCGTCGTCTAATGTTTGTACACCCAGTTCCACTCTGGTAGTGCCAAATTCAAGCATCCGCTTTATCTCTTCCTCCTGGCAGAAGTCTGGTCTGGTTTCGATGCACAATCCTACACAGCGATGTTCAGCGGTCTCGTTCAATTTCTGGGCTTCTCTCATGTTGGCTGAGGAAACACCATTTAAGCCATCATAGCAATCCTTGATGAATTGGTATTGGTAATCCAGCGGATAAGCTAAAAAGGTACCTCCCATGATGATTAATTCTATTTTATCCAGTGCGTGTCCCATCTCAGTCAGGGTATTTAGCCTGTATTCCACTTGTTTCCTAGCATCAAAGTTACATTTTCGGCCGCGGAGTACCGCCGGGGATTCCGCGGTGTAACTCTTTGGAGCGTAGGCAGAGGTTGGGCAATAAACGCACTTGCCAGGGCAAGGAAAGGGCTTTGCCATGACTGCCACCGGCGTTACTCCAGAGATAGTGCGAGATACCTTCTTTATCAAGGTCTTAATCATTTTTTGTTTCTGTTGTTTCTTCTTCGAAGCTTCCAGATTTAACAAGGTTGATAAAAACTTCTAGTAACTTGGGGTCGAATTGCGTGCCGGCGTTGCCTTCTAACTCTTCGATAGCCTGTTCAAGTGATAGAGCACCGCGATATGGGCGTACTGAGGTCATCGCGGAAAATGCATCAGCTATAGCCAGGATGCGGGCTTCTAGAGGGATTTCATCGCCCTTGAGTCCTTCAGGATAACCACTGCCATCGTAGTGCTCATGGTGGTAAAGGATGGCGGGAATGCAAGGAACTAAACCAGGCACGCTGCCTATAATACTAGCACCGAGTTTGCTGTGGGCCTTAATTATTCTCCAGTCGTCTTTAGTGAACTTGCCCTTTTTGTTAAGTATGTCATCGGTGATGCCAATTTTACCAATATCATGAAGTGAGGCAGCAGCGCTTATTTTAGTTACCTCGTCATTGGGTAACTCAATGGCTTTGGCTAAAGCTACAGCATAGTAGTTAACTTTTCGTGAATGTCCATAGGTATAATGGTCTCTGGCCTCTACTACTGAGGTTAAGGCGTAAATAGCGTTTAGGCTTATGCCCACGGTCTCCTGTCTTACCATGGTTGGTGGTTGAGCCGGGATTTTGGAGTGGATATAGCTCTGGTTTCCGCCTTTGGTCTTGGCGTAATATAAAGCGGCATCGGCTGTCTCCATAAGGGTATTAAATGTTGTTCCGTTAGTGGGATAATGGATCAGACCAATGCTGCAAGTCAGGGTGATATTCAGGGCTTTCATTTCAGCAGCGAGTTCTTTTCGAGTCCGCTCCGCTACCATATAGGCATCATCGATATTCGTCTCTGGCAAAATGATGGTAAACTCGTCTCCGCCGTAACGAAAGGCTTGGTCAGCGCTCCTGATGGTATTCCTGATAATTTCGCCTACCTGTCTTAAAAGTCTATCACCTGCGAGATGTCCGTAAATATCGTTATATGCCTTGAAAGAATCGAGGTCAAGGATAAGCATGGAGAAAGTGCCGCCATAACGAGAATGCCGGGCGATTTCGTCTTCGAGTCTTTCGTCAAAGTGCCGTCGATTAAATAATCCGGTGAGGTCATCAATGCGAGCCTTTTCTTCTGCTTGGGTGTAAAGTCGGGAATTCTCGATGGGTGCAGCAATTTGTGACGCAAGTTGTTCTAGGAGTTGTAGCTGTTTCGCACTATAAGCATTGGGATGGAGACTGGCGACGATCAAGGTGCCAATACCCTTGCCTGTTACTAATAGTGGCGAGTAAACAACGGAGTGAATCCCCCCCTTAACCAGGTTCTCTTCAGTCCAAAACATTCGTTGTTGTGCAAGGTCGGGCTGATACAGGCTCTTTCCATGTTTGATCACCCATTGGGTGGCTGTTCCTTCCAGTGGTATCCTTTCCCCTGTTTGCCATGGTGAAGAGATAGTGCCCGATAACGCTGAAAAGCAAAGTTGTTCATTTTCAACCAGGGTGATTGCTGCCCAATCAATAGCAATGATCTCCTTTAACTGCTGAGAGAAACCTTCAAATATCTCCTTAATATCCATGCTTGAGATTACGATGTTGGTTAAACGGTTAATGCTACTTAGCTCTTTCTCTCTTTCCTCCAATTGTTCATAAAGATATTGTCTTTCCATAATGGCAGCGATGCGGGAAGCAACAGACTCAATTATTTCAATATCTTCAACAGTGTAAAGCTTACTGTTTTGCTTTTCCCCCATTGCAAGGATAGCAATAAGCCCGTCCTGGTTCATCAGAGGGAAAAGCATCTCTACCTTTGCCAATTGAATATCTTCATATTCCTTCTGGTTCATAGTGTTTAACTTAACAAGGTCTGCTTTGGATATAAAACGAGCTTCTTGCTTCAGCCAATTTGCAATAGTGCCGTCCTGTTTCAAGTTCAACTTTTGTATCGGGTTATCTTTCACTGGAGGGTAGCTGAATGTGGCGGTGAAATCGCCTCCTTCAAATTTAGGTAGAAGCAAACAAGCTCGGCGGCACTCCGCAGATTGACAAAGCAAGGATATCAGGTTGCTTCCTAATTCCTCTAGAGTAGAAACAGTGTCTGCTTTACTGGTGAGACTGAACAACTGCTGGCGGTAACCGTATTTCTCTCCCGTTAGGGTTTGTTCTACTCCCGGGCCGAGAATGGTAAGCATCCAGTAAGCAAACATAGCAACCCAGGCTGTAGCCGCTATGGCTGCTGCTACAGTGGTGAGGCTGAGACTAAAGTCAAAGATGAGATGGAGCAGGAAGAATAGAAGGAAGTATGCTGCTACAGCGCCAAGGCTCATGATTATCCATACTAACCCGCGGCGCAAGACAACCTTGATATCCAGTAATTGGCGTGTTACCACTGCATAGGTAAGGATGCCAGCCATGGCGAAGTTGCCAATATGGGCAATGGGATATTTACTCAGCACGGGGGTGAAACCAATAAGCAAGGGGATAAGTAAAGCGGCAAGGCCAGCGAAAAGGTAGTTCATCTGATTGCGCTCCCGTGGGTCGTCCAGCATCGTCTGTCTTCGTGCCAGAAGATAAATATCCCTGCCAAGCAGGATAGCAATGATAACGAGTAGGGCAAGCCAGGTGCCATACTCGGCAGAGACGCTGATCTCAGTGAACGTGATACCCTTCGGGATATAACCCAGCGCTGCTAGAGCAATAGCGCCGGCCAAGATGACATAAGCATAGGGTATCCTGTCTTGACTTTGATAAAGGGAGCGCAAGAAGTAATGAAGCTGGATTGCCATCAATATGCCCAAACAGATGGCGATTTTAGCAAGAAGCAATTCATTTTGAATGAGAATATTGCTGTAAAACAGGAAGCTGCTCAAGCTCCATAGCATGGCAGTGATGAGATAAGCAAAGAAAAGTTTTTGCCGCCTCTGCCATGGTCGGCTCCCCAGCAGGATAACCAATAGCGGGATAAAGATAATCGCGGTAAT
>DAOUSX010000106.1 GCA_030627025.1 Dehalococcoidia bacterium | reverse complement strand
GGCAAAGACCCCTTTAATAGCTCTGTCCTATGGGACACCATCTATGGGTACTTGAGGATGAATTCTCAGAAAGGGATATTGATCGAGGCTTTGAGTGCTATCGACATCGCTCTTTGGGATATCAAAGGTAAGGTCGTTGGTTTACCAGTGTATAAGCTTCTAGGGGGGGCATACCGAGACAAGGCTCACGCTTATGCTACCGGCCTCTACAGGCCAAACGTTAAGAATGCTAAAGAAGCACTCGTACAAGAAGCAATGGGATACAAGCAGGATGGATTCTTCGCCATGAAATATAAGATCGGCACCGTATCACCGGAAGAGGACCTGGGCATTCTTAAAGCTATCAGAGAAGCCATAGGAGACGATGTGAAACTTATGGTGGATGCCAACTGTGCGTATGATGCCACCGAAGCCATCAGATTAGCCAGGCAGATGGAGCCATATGACATCTATTGGTTTGAAGAGCCAGTCCCCCCGGAAGATATCGAGGGCAGCATTGAGGTAAAGAACAATACGAACATTCGCATAGCCGGGGGAGAATGTGAGTACACTCGCTACGGCTTCCGGGAGCTTATCACTCGACGTGCTGTGGACATTCTCCAGCCCGATGTTTGCATAGCTGGTGGATTCACTGAGATGCAAAAGATAATAGCTATGGCCAGTGCCTGGAACATTCAGTGTATTCCACATGTCTGGGGAACGAATGTAGCCATAGCTGCTTCGCTACATTGCTATGCAGCAATACCTAACATACCGGGCAAAATCAACCCCCCAGAACCTTTCTTTGAGTATGATCGCTCGCCAAACCCCCTTCGCGAGGAAGCAACATACGAGAAGTTTGCCCTCAAAGACAGCTACATAGATATCCCGCAAAAGCCTGGCCTTGGGGTAACTGTAAACATGGATTTTCTGAACGCTAAGGCATTGTGATCAGATTTTCCCGATACAGATGTGAATCAAATTAGCCTGAAAGAAACCATTATAGCGCCAGTTCTAAATCATGTGTCACCCATCTAGACGAGAGCAGAAGTTGAGTCAGCCAGACTCTTGTTGCTATACTTGAGAAGGAATTCTAAAATGATTGATTGGGGCAATTGCCAGAGAATTTTAGGGGTATCCTTTACCAATGAGGCTTTGTTGAAGCAAGCTTTTGTTCACAGTTCCTACCTTAATGAAAACCCCGATTTCCTCCTGCCCAGCAATGAGCGGTTGGAATTTTTGGGCGATGCTGTGCTTGACTTTGTGGCAGCGGAAAAGCTATACAACGAATTTCCTGAACTATCCGAAGGGGAGCTGACTGCAATCCGTGCCTCTCTGGTTTGCCGCCAGACCTTAGCCAAGGCGGCCTTTTCACTCAAACTTGGCAATCGGCTCCTTTTGGGGCGTGGTGAGGAAGTAAGCGGAGGAAGAAAAAAGCAAGGCAATCAAGCAAACTCTATAGAGGCGTTAATCGGAGCTATATACCTTGACCAAGGACTACCTAAAGCCAAGGAGTTCATACTCAGGCAACTTGAACCACATCTAAAGAAAATAAAACAAGGAGAGATAAGCCCCAACTACAAGGCGCTATTGCAGGAGTTCATTCAAAGCGAGAAGCATTCGCCTCCAACTTACCACCTAATGAAAGCTACTGGCCCAGACCATGAGAAGCAATTCACTGTGTCAGTGCTTGTAGAAGACAAAGTGCTGGGGCAGGGCACAGGAAAGAATAAAAAAGCAGCCGAACTAGAGGCAGCAAAGTCAGCCTGGAGAAAGTTACAAGTGAAGGAGGCCCTCCCGACATCTATTCCTGGTCTGGCGAAGGACAAATAAAGGAGATGTCCCACGCCCACCCATCCTTTTATCTGCTGAAGGACATTAGGTGCAATCATGGGTAAACGCAATTACAGTTGGAGAGAACCAAAGAAACCTAAGAAGGGGGCTAAAAAGACAAAAATAGCCTCTGAACTCATGCCACCCACAGAGGTAGAGGTAGTTAGGAAGAAAAGGAAGCCAATCGCTGAGGAGTAAATGAACTGGAGGGAAGGCAACCCTCCCGATATCCAACCCTTTATCTGGTGAGGGACGTGTGACAGCTTACCTGGAACTTTACCATGGGGGCAAGCTGAAGGAACGAATAGAGGCAGCAAAATCCCTATTGCAAAGCTGCCGGGTTTGCCCTCGCCACTGCGGCATAAATCGTCGCCAAGACGAAGTAGGTAAGTGTCGTACACCGCGGCAGGCCATGGTGTCCAGTTACGGCCCTCACTTTGGCGAGGAGGCGCCACTGGTAGGTAAACGTGGTTCAGGCACTATATTTTTAACCAACTGCAATTTGAGCTGTCTCTTCTGTCAAAATTACTCCATAAGCCAGCTGGGCGAAGGTGAAATGGTAAGCAAGGAGGAATTAGCTTACATGATGCTTTACCTCCAGGCTAAAGGATGCCACAATATAAATCTGGTATCACCAACACATGTGGTTCCCCAAATTCTGGAAGCACTTGAAATAGCAGTAGAGAGAGGATTAGACCTGCCTCTAGTATATAATACTGGTGGCTATGACTCAGTAGAGACTTTGAAGCTCCTCGATGGCATCGTTGATATTTATATGCCTGACATGAAGTATAGTGATGAAAAAATTGCCCAAGAACTATCAGGAATCAAAAACTATCCACAGGTAAACAAGGCTGCAGTCAAGGAAATGTACCGACAGGTAGGTGACCTACAAATAAACGAGGAAAGGATAGCTCAAAGGGGACTCTTATTGCGCCATCTAGTCCTGCCCCATAGCTTAGCAGGAACGGAAGAGATGGTGAACTTCGTTAGCAAGGAAATTTCCCCAAACACTTATATCAACATCATGGCTCAGTATCGTCCCTGCTACAAAGCCCATGATATTCCAAGTTTGGCGCGGCCAATTTCGACGGCAGAATTTCAAGAGGCTGTCAAGCTAGCTCACCAAGCAGGGCTGAGTCGGCTGGACAGAGCTCGGCCCACAGAGATTCTTCGCTTTCCTTAGGAGTCACTGAAATGGCAGAGACAGTCTACCTCTCGGCTAAAGTTTGTGGCTGTGTACAAGGTGTATTTTTTCGTTCCTTCGTCCAGCATGCAGCTAGAAACTTGGGCTTGAAGGGGTATGTTCGTAATCTACCCGGTGGCGACGCTGTGGAAGTTAAAGCCGAGGGAACTAAGCAGCAGTTAGAAAGGTTAGTGGAGCAGCTCAAAATAGGCCCGCCGGGCGCCCAGGTCGCAAGGATAGAAACAAGCTGGTCAGACTACCCAGAACAATTCAGAGATTTTGATATACGATATTAAACCGACTTGTTCAATCCCCAAGCTGGCTTCTTCCTTCATCAATTAGCCTCAAATACTCAGTATCAATGTCTGCTAATTGTGAAGCCTCACGGTCAACTTCATAAGGTTCACCAATGAAAATTTTCCCACACTTCTCAACCCTCCCCTTTGCCGGATCACCAGTGTAGAAGAACTTTTCACGCGCTTCGATAATACTCAAATCAAAAGGTAAGGTAAAATAGAGGTCAGCAAGTACCTTATCTATTCCCAATTCATATAGGCTACCCCAACCTCCCTGTTTGCCTTTTTTATATTTACTTACCGGAAGTAACCCCAGCAGATTTGCTATGCTAAACTGCCCGCTATTGCGCCAAACCTTAAAGGGTGTCACACTGATCAAGAAGTCGCTGCGTATGACCACATTAGGCACCCAGAAAGTGGGCGTGGCAAAGAACTGAGTCAGCGGATTTTCCATCTCCAAAAAAATGGAATCCCTAACATCGAGCAGAAGCACACGGCGAAAGTTATATCCCAAAGTTTGGTATATCGGGTAAATTGATTCCCCACTGGGAGTTCCATCGGCGATAAGGATATCAGCGTCGCTAATTTTCCTGATGCCTTCGATGATAGTATTTAATATCTCAGGACTTGTAGTCACGGGATAAGACAACGGGTAACTTGCATAAGGTTTAATTAAAACGCGTCTCGCCCAAGAAAGTCCTGGTGGAGGAGTGAAAATAAAATCCGAAGCGTTATAAATCATATTATGAAGCTGACTTTAAGACCACAATCTCGGTAGCCGCTGGTAACTCCCCTAGCTTAAACTCGATCTGGCTAGAATCCATCTTCTTCACATTCCTTTTACCATGAATGAAATCTTCAACGCCGCTTATGGGAAAATCACATCTTGCCGTCTTAAAATGCATCGGGATTATTACCTTTGGCTTTAACTGATCACATACTTTACTAGCATCAACAGCATCAATGGTGTAGAAGCCGCCTGTGGGGATAAACAATATGTCTACGGCACCAATTTCGTTAATTTGCGCCTGACTGAGCAAATGCCCTAAATCACCAAGGTGGCAAAGTTTTATGTCATCCAGGCTGAAACAAAAAACCGTGTTAGCTCCTCTCTGTTTACCCTGAGAAGTATCATGATAAGTAGCAATACCTCTGAACTGAATTCCTCTGACAGTTTTTATACCACTACCTTTGACTACTTCCGGTTTCCCTCGCACTGCCGAAACAGCGTTATGATCAAAATGGTCATGACTTACCACAACAATGTCAGCAGTTTCTTCAATAGAAGAATAATTAATGCCTCCGCCAACAGAATAAGGATCCATAATCACTCTCAGTCCTCGCTCAGATGTAATTAAAAAGCAAGAATGGCCCAGCCACTTTATAATCATAATAATAACCCCCTTTTATTTCGCTCCACTCATAGCTAACCTTACTCAGCTAGTAACAAAGGCAACTCGATTAGAGTTCTGACTCCAACTCCAGT
>DAOUSX010000086.1 GCA_030627025.1 Dehalococcoidia bacterium | reverse complement strand
GAGGTAATCGATTTTTGCAAGGGGAAGCTCAGCAGCTTTAAGACGCCAAAATATGTTCAGTTCCTCGATTCGCTCCCTAAGAACCCTGTGGGTAAGATATTGTATAAAGAGCTGCGGAAAATGGGCTAGTTTGCCACACTGTCACCCCTTGGGGGATTTGAACCGGCGACCTGCTTGACAGGCAACCCGGTGGGGATTGACCAGCAAGTAGCTGGTAAATTGTAACTTGTTGCTCGTTTTACCTCCTCTTTGTGGTTGGCCAAGCCTCTTGGTTTAAACGGCGTTTTCAGTAAGACTTGCTGCCTTTAGAGCTAACCACTATTGACAAATACAGCGGTTTGTCTATAGACTTGTCTAGTCTTATGGCAAATCAAGGTTTAACCATAGCACAGGCAGCCAACTCAATGGGGGTATCCACCAGGACAGTCAGACGGTATATCAAGAGCGGCAAGCTCCATGCTGAGTTTATTCGAGGAAATCATGGAGGAGAATTCAGGATCTCGGGAATACCACCTGAGCTAATCAAGGGAAAAACCCTGGACAAAAGGCCTGGCCAGACCATGGACACGCTTCAAGGGCTACTACGCGAGTTACAGCAACAAAATCTACAGCTTGCTGCTCAGCTCGGGGCAGCCAGCGAGAGAATCCACACCTTGGAAAGTCAGGTTAAGTTACTCACCGCTGGCAAACAACCCTGGTGGCGAAGACTATTTAAACGTTCCTCCAGGAACTCTCCTTAAGAAAAGGATACTGGCGAAAGGCCTGGGATGTGGAGTTAATTGTTATCTTCTTTCTTCAGGTCTTGGGGTGGAAGGGGAAAGAGGAACCCAATTGGGTGGTTCAAAATCGTTGGGACAGTGTGATTTTTTAAGGGGAAAGTTAGCGACTTAACTCACGGCCTGCCCTGGCATAACACGTGACCTGTGGCTATGTAATATCAGGACTTTGCGAAGCGGCGGCGTTGCGTTTTGATATGTTCCTTGCGGGAACAGCTCAAATGGAAGATGTTAGGAGAATGCGATCATTTAGCTGGCACGCCTAGAGGGATTCGAACCCACGACCCCCGGTTCCGAAGACCGGTGCTCTGTTCCGCTGAGCTATAGGCGCATGATTAAAAAGGGTGAGCGGTGGGATTTGAACCCACGATCTCCAGGGCCACAACCTGGCGCCTTAACCACTGGGCTACGCCCACCACAAACATAAACATTATAGCGACAATCGGCGTGACTTTCAATTGGCTGCATTCGTTCATATGGCGGATGATATTTCCTCCATGCTTGTCATTGTGTGATGGTCTCTTCTTGTCATTGCCAGCCGGCCCCTTTGTCATTGCCAGACGCCCCCGTTTTGTCATTGCGAGGAATCCCGAACGGAGTGAGGGATGACGAAGCAATCTAATTGCCGCGGAGATTGCCACGCCTTCGGCTCGCAATGACAGAGGAGGGTAGGATTGCCACGCCCTTGGCTCACCGCAATGACAAAGGAGGGTAGGATTGCCACGCCTTCGGCTCGCAATGACATGTGAAAGATCAAAGTGACAGACAAGGGGCGTAAGGAATTTCGTGGCCTCTCTATTATTTTTGGAAAGCGATGTAGTATTATATTCCGTCAGGGTAAAATAAAGGATCTGTCTGGAATGGCTGGATGAGGGAACAACCTGGAGGACGGCGGGTTAAACTTCCGCCGGTGGCTATCGCCGGTATAATCGTATTTGCCCTCTGTGGCATAGCATTATTTATCCGGGTGTATTTTCCCTACGACAGCGTTTTTTCTGATGGCTCAGTGTGGTTCAAGGGAGCTGACCCATGGTATCACATGAGATTGGTGGAAAACCTGATTCAGCATTTTCCCCATCGTATCTATTTTGATCCCTATACCTTTTATCCTCATGGGACCGTAGTGGGGTGGCCGCCTTTCTACGACTGGATTATCGCTGGCGCTGCCTGGATAATTGGGCTGGGTCATCCCAGCGTGCATACTGTAGAGACAGTCGGTGCCTTTACCCCCGCTGTTCTCGGCACACTGACAATTATCCCAGTATATTTCATCGGCAAGGAGCTGTTCAATCGCTGGGTGGGTGTAATATCGGCTGCCATACTGGTTGTATTACCCAGTGAATTCCTTAGCCGCTCCCTTCTCGGCTTCACCGACCACCATGTCGCTGAGGTTCTATTTAGCACGGTGACTATATTGTTCCTGATAATGGCGGTTAAAAGAGCCAGGGAAAGGGAAATATCTTTTAGCCACATAATAAACCGAGATTGGGCAGTTATTAAGAAGCCTCTTATCTATACCTTATTGGCCGGTATCTTCCTGGGTATTTACTTTCTTACCTGGGTGGGTGCGATAATGCTGCTGTTCATCATCTTCGCCTATCTTGGAATTCAGTTCATCGTAGACCATTTAAGGGGCAAATCAACCGACTATCTATGTATTGTCGCCGTATTGACCTTTGCCATCGCTTTCATAATATCCATCCCTTTTTTGCCCAAAACAGCCACAGGAACTATCTCTTGGGTATCTCTGATAATCGCCATATTCGTGCCATTGGGATTAAGCGGCATTTCCCGATTCATGGCGGGGAAGACGTTCAAACCTAGTTACTATCCGTTGGCATTGCTTGCAGTTGCTGGAGTTGGACTTCTCATTTTCTGGGCCATTGACCCTTCGCTGCTACATTCAATGCTTGACAAATTCCGTATCTTTATTCCACGAGAAGCTGGAGGCCTGACTATCCAGGAGGCGCGACCTCTCGATATAACGATGGCATGGTCTAACTTCACCACTGCGTTCTTCATTGCTTTCATTGCATTGGGATTGCTCATCTACCGTGCTGTTAAGGAACGAAGCACCGATAAAGCGCTGTTTCTGGTGTGGTGCATAGTGATGTTGGTAGCAGTTTTTGCTCAGCGCCGCTTCTGCTATTACTTCGCGGTGAATGCTGCCCTGATCACCGGTTATTTCTCCTGGAGAGTCCTTGACTTTGCCGGATTAGGGAAATTGCTGACCAAACCCAGAGAAATAGTAAAGACATATACTACCAAGAAGAAAAAGAAAAAAGCGAAGGAGAAGGTAAGTGAGAAAAGATTCTTACAGCCCAGGGCTACCTGGATAAAGGTGATTGGGGCTGGAATAGCCATCTTTTTCCTGGTTTTCTTCCCCAGTATATGCCCTGGGCAGGGCTTTTCCTTTGGAAAACTGGAGGCGTGTGCCAGCAGAGGACCGGTTGCGGTTGACCCTGACTGGAATAGTGCGCTGGTATGGTTAAGGGAGAATACCACTGAGCCTTTTGATGACCCTGATTACTATTATCAGCTATATGATTTCCCTCCTAGGGCGGACCACGGCTTTGAGGATTATGATTATCCTGAGACAGCCTATGGCATAATGTCGTGGTGGGATTATGGTCATTGGATAACCCGTATTGGGCGTCGCATACCGATTGCCAATCCGTTTCAGCAAGCTGCCCCGATTGCAGGCAAATTCCTCACCTCCCAGAATGAAACCACGGCTAACCAGATAATGGATGAATTGGGGGCAAAATATGTGATGAGTGACTATGCTATGCCTATCTATAAATTCTACGCTATGGTGACCTGGGCAGATAAAAACGAAAGCGATTTTTATGATGTCTACTATGCGCCTGCGGAAGGTGGGGAATTGCAACCGGTGAGGCTCTTCTACCCTTCTTATTATAATTCCACCGTCGTTAGGCTGTATAACTTCAATGGGCAGGCGGTAGCTCCCTCCGAAAATGCTACCATAGTCATTTCGTACAGGGAACAGGTGGATCGACAAGGTATGTGGTATAAGGAAATCACCAGCTCAAGATCTTTTTCCACCTACGAGGAGGCCAGAGATTTTGTAGCAAGCCACGCTGCTGAGAATTATCGCATAGTAGGTGTGGACCCATTCAACAGCCCTGTGCCGCTGGATAAGCTGGAGCATTATCAGCTGGTTTATGCGTCATCATCACCATATCCCGTGAAGGTATTTGAGTATACTGAATGAGGTTATCCGACTTTCCCCCTTTTAAGGTAGTTGCCGAAGCCATAGCTATAATCACCTCCAGAAAAAAGCTGGAGCAGTTTATCACCATCCCGCTTTATAGCAATGCCTTTTACCTGATGCTCAACACCGCGGTTATGGCTCTTTTCGGCTTCTTCTTCTGGATCGTAGTAGCTCGATTTTACACCGAAGCTGAGGTGGGACTTGGTTCGGCCATAATCTCAGCAATCAGCCTTGTTGCTCTCATAAGCCTGGTTGGCTTGAATGTCTCCCTCGTCCGCTTCCTCCCCCACTCTGATAAACCACAGGATTTGATAAACTCTTGCTATACGTTAGGTGGTCTCACCAGCGTGGCGGTAGCTGGCATTTTTCTGGCCGGCCTGGGCTTTTGGTCTCCAGCATTGGCATTTGTTAACCAAAATGCCATCTTCGCCTCAGCTTTCATCATTTTTACTCTGTTGTGGACGCTGTCAAGCCTGGTGAATTACACCTTTATAGCTCAAAGAAGAGCGGGCTTTGTGTTATGCAAAGACACTATCTTCTCGGTGCTTAAACTTCCCTTGCCCATTCTTTTTGTTCTTTTCTTCCACGCTTTTGGAATAGTCACCTCCTGGGGTATCGCCGTGGCGGTAGCTCTGGCTGTCGCTATCTTCCTGTTCTTGCCCAGGGTTCAGGATTCCTATAAGCCAGTGCCGACTTTGAGGCTCAGCTTGTTGAAGGATATGTGGCGCTATTCCAGTGGTAACTACTTGGCCAATCTATTTATGGCCTGTCTTCCATTCATTCTGCCGCTGATGGTGGTTAACCTCCTTGGTGCTGAGCAGAACGCTTATTTCTACGTTGGTTGGATGATGGCTGGCTTGCTTTTTGCCATCCCCGGGGCTATTTCCACATCCTTATTCGCCGAGGGCTCTCACTTTGAGGATAAGCTGAAGGAAAATGTCACCAGGTCGCTGAAATTCACCTATCTATTGTTGGTTCCTGCGGTCATCGTGCTTATTTTGGTAGGCAAGTGGCTGCTGCTTGCTTTCGGGCAGAGCTATTCCGCTAATGCCTTGCATTTGCTCTGGGTTCTGAGTCTCTCCTCGTTGCCGTTAGCGCTTACTCAGATCTATACTGGCATACTTCGGGTAACGGGCAGAATAAAGGAACTGATGGCAATCTGGGGATTTATCGCACTGGTGGTGATTCTAGCCAGTTATCTGATTATGCCGGTAACTGACATAATTGGCATTGGCTATGCCTGGCTTGGCGCTCAGGCCATAGTGGCTATTTATGTCCTTGCCCGCAGACTGTCGGTATAGCTGGGACTGTGTTCTTGCTTAGAGCTTCACCTGGCCTCTCCCTTACTGTTCTCATTCAGATAGATGGGTGACATGTTAAAGAAAGGCAAAAGGCAAAAATCAAAGGGCAAAATGACAGGGCAAAAATAAGTTAGAAGTCAAAGATCAAAATGAGGAAGGTTTTTACATTTTAATTTGTCATTTTGACTTTTTGTGTTCGATTTTTGATATTGTTCGGGATTTAGCGCTTTCAGTTTAGCATTTAACCTGGGGATTGCTTCGTCGTCCGTCACCTGACGGACTTCCTCGCAATGACAGGAGGGGGTCGTTGCAGGCCCTCTTTTTAACTGTCATTGCGGTGAGCTGAAACCCCGAGCGCAGCGAAGGGGCCAAGGCGTGGCAATCTCGGCGGGCGTGAGATTGCTTCGTCATCCCTCACTCCGTTCGGGATTCCTCGCAATGACAGAGTAAGGGGTGT
>DAOUSX010000045.1 GCA_030627025.1 Dehalococcoidia bacterium | reverse complement strand
GTCATTGCGAGGCACGGAGTGCCGAAGCAATCTCGAAGTGAGATTCCTCGCTTACGCTCGGAACAAGCTCCGCAATCCCGTACCCCGCCGAGATTGCCACGCTGCGCTCGCAATGACAATAAAAAGGGCGCAATGACACCCCTTATGTCATTGCGAGGAAGTCCGTCAGTTGACGGACGACGAAGCAATCTCCAAGCGAGATTCCTCGCTTACGCTCGGAACAAGCTCCGCAATCCCGCTGCTGATACTCCCTCCCCTGGTGGGAGGGAGATAGAGGGAGGGGGAATTTCACCCTCACCCTTGCCCTCTCCCGTCAAGGGAGAGGGGATTTCCGCTCGCAATGACAATATAAAACGGCTGGCAATGACAATAGAAAAAGCCTCGCAATGACTCCCTTACGTCATTGCGAGGCAGAGTATGGAAATGGGCTTGATGGTCAGACCTGGATTTTCCCTTCCTTCATCGTGTCAGTCGGTTTAAACACTTCCACGTTAAATCTCTGAGCAAGAGCTTCACATCTCTTGGTCAATTCAGCATATCCTATGCCCTTTGCAAGCTGGAAAGGTCCGAAGCCACCTCCTCCATTGACTATTGCGTTATCAATATCCGCCGGGCTCTTTGCTACTCCCTCGTCAAGCACTTTCGTTGCTTCATTTACCTGTAAGGCAATGAGGTCATTCAGCCCGAACTCTTTAGTAGCCTTTGAAGTATCTATTGTAGGTCTACCTGCAGACCAATCATAGAAGCCTTTGCCGGTCTTCTTTCCGAGGGTGCCTGCGTTAACTATCTGTTCAAATGCTGTTGAGCTGTACTCTGGAGAAAGCTTATCATGGAGGTACTTGAGCGAATCACAGGCGATATCGACACCTACAAAATCCACCAGCTCATAGGGAGCCATGGGCATCACTGCCTTGAAGGCACCATCGAACTCCTCCGGGGATACAATTTTTTTCTCCAGTATTAGCTCAAGCAAAAGCATGACAGGGGCGTTTACTCTGTTATAAATGAATGAAGGAGAGTCTTTCTCAACCCTGACTGGAGCCTTGCCTATGTTCTTCGCTAAGTCATATGTCACCTGCATGGTCTCTTCGCTGGTCTTTTCTCCCTTTGTCACTTCAACGAGCTTCATCCTGACGGCAGGGTTAAAGAAGTGCATTCCGACAACCTTTTCAGGCCTGTTCGTCGCTTTTGCTATCTCGGTGATGCTCATGTTCGAGGTGTTTGTGGCAAGAACGGCATCTGCTGGTGCAAACTTATCCAGGTCCTTGAAAACCGATTTCTTAATATCCATGACCTCGGGAACTGCTTCAATCACAAAGTCAGCATCTTTAACTGCATCCTCTATGCTAACAGTTGTCTCGAGCCTGTTTAGCATCTCGTCCCTTTGTTCTGCGGTTATCTTTCCCTTGGCAACAAAAAATCTCTCCAGGCTGTCCTTAATCCCCTGGACACCTTTGTCAACAAACCTCTGCTCGATATCCCTCATGGCTACCTTATAGCCATTCATCAGTGCAGTTTGGACAATCCCGTGCCCCATATCTCCGGCACCCATTACCGCTATCTTTTTGATTTGTTCGACGTTCATTCTGACCTCCTTTTTAATTTATTCTGTTTATTCCCCCTTAAATTGGGCCTCTCTCTTCTCTAGGAATGCGGTTATGCCCTCTATGGCATCCTTTGAGCTTGACACCATGTCGAGGTTTTTCCCTTCGACCTTTAGTCCTTCATCAATAGATGTTTCGAGACCTTTAGTGACTGATTCGAGAATAGCCTTAACGGCAAGCGGCGCCTGCTTTGCCAATCTGTGGGCAAGGTCCTTGGCATCCTTCATCAATTCCCCTGGCTGGGAGACTTTGGTAATAAGCCCGATATCCAGCGCTTCAGGAGCAAGTATTCTCTTTCCGAAGACGAGCATATCCAGTGCCCTTGTTTTCCCGATTAACCTGGGCATTCTCTGTGTGCCACCCCAGCCAGGAATGATGCCGAGGTTGACCTCGGGGCAGCCGATCTTAGCTTTCTCGGTACTAACCATAACTCTGAAATGGCACGCCATCGCCAGCTCGCAGCCGCCGCCTAGGGCATAACCATTGAGCGCGGCGACCACAGGCTTGGGATATCTTTCAATTCGAGTCCATAGCGCCCGCCCCTTGTTTCCAATCTCTTTTGCCCTTGCTGCCTCCTGACATCAAAACCGGCTGAGAATCCCTTCTCACCGGCACCGGTGATAATCAATGCCCGTACCTCTTTATCCCCCTCGAATTGGTCCAGGGCTTTCTCGAGATCCTCGAGCAAAGCCCAATTTACCGCATTAGCTGGCGGTCGATTCAGAGTGATTATCCCGATGTTGCCTTCCTTCTCCGCAATTATAGTTTCATAAGCCATCCTATCCCTCCTTTTTGATTTACTTTACCCTCTCAATTATAGTTGCAGTACCCTGTCCACCACCAACACAAGGCGTGGCAAGACCAAATCTTCCCCCTTCGACATCCAGTATCCTGGCCAATGTTCCTACAAGCCTTGTTCCGGTAGCGCCAAGTGGATGACCAATTGCCGTGGCTCCACCCTTCACATTCACTTTGTCAGGGTCTATTCCTAACTCTTTTATGGCATTGATTGTTACAATGGCAAACGCCTCGTTAATTTCCCAGAAATCAATATCCTTGACCTCCATCCCGGCATGCTTCAGAGCCATTCTGCTTGCTGGAATTGGGCCCAATCCCATGACACTTGGGTCAACACCAGCCCATCCCATGGAGATAATTTTAGCTAAAGGTTTAAGCCCACACTCCTTTGCTTTTTTCTGTGACATTAAAATCATCATAGTTGCGCCTGCGTTTAATGGAGACGCGTTCCCCGGGGTTATGTGCCCGTCTGGTTTAAAAGACGGCTGCAATTGGGCAAGAGCTTCCATAGTTGTAGCTGCCCTGATGCTCACATCATGGTCGATGACTTGCTTTGTGCCATCTGGCATTGTCACCTCGACGGGCATTATTTCCCCTTTAAAAAACCCCTCTTCCAGTGCCTTGGCTGCCTTTTGATGACTCCCCAATGCCCACTTGTCCATGTCCTCTCTGGTGAAATCCGTCTGCTCGAGCAATTTCTCTGCGGTGAGACCCATATTGTATGTCGTCATTATATCGTATTTGGCATACTCTGGTTCTGAAAACAATTTTGGATTTGGCTCCACTTTTATTCTGCTGGGGTCAATCCCGGGCCCGGGCATGGGATTGTGCGTCATATGTTCAATCCCACCGGCAATGACGATGTCTGAATATCCAAGCATTATCTCCATAGCACCTGTATGTATGGCGGACATTGCTGAGGCGCACTGCCTGTCGATTTGCTGAGCGGGAACATTAAATGGCAATCCTGCCAGAAATGCGATGTGCCTTCCTCCATAGAGCCACTGTTCGCCTGTGGGGAAAGCTGTTCCAGTTAGCACGTCGTTGATTTCCTCTGGCTTAATTTTGGTGCGTTCAATAAGTTTCTTTATCAACATCCCGGCAACATCATCCATCCTCAAGCTATTGAATACATCCCTTTCTGGCTCTCTTGGTCGCGACCGTGAAAATGGTGACCTTAGATAATCGACTATGACTGCTTCTTCCATTGAAAGCACCCTCCTTTAAATTTTAAAGATCTGAATTGCGTTATCCGCCCGATTATATATCTACAGAAAATTGATGTCAACGAAAAATATCTTACTTTCTCATTTAGTGCGAGATACCAGGCTATCCAGCTCCGTATACGTTTGTTTGAGGTTGTGATAAAGCTTACGATAGATTTGATGATATTCGTGATATCTGCGAACATTTTGAGGAACGGGCTGAATTTGCTCTTTTATGGCAATTGTATTGGAGCAAGCCTGTTCACAGGAATTGTAGACGCCGGCACCGACTCCAGCTAGCAGGGCAGCACCAAACGCTGCGGTATGTTCAACCTGAGTGGTAACAACTTCCCTGCCGAAGACATCGGCTTGAATTTGCCGCCACAGTTTGCTACGTGCTCCGCCACCGGTGAGCCTCACTTGGATGATTTCTAATTGCTGCTCCTCGATGATGTCCAGGGAATCTTTAAGGCCGTAAGCCACTCCCTCCATGATAGACCGTATGATATGGGCGCGGGTATGGTGCGGCATGATGCCAAACAGCACGCCCTTGGCATACGGATCCAGGTGAGGAGTGCGTTCACCTTGAAGATAAGGCAGGAAGATGAGTCCGTGGCAGCCTGGTGGTGCTTGAGCTGCTTCTTCGCTCATCAATTCATAGACATCCCGATGAGCACGGTCTTCTGTTTCTTTTTCCCTGGCGAAGAAGTTATCACGCAGCCAGCGCAGAGAAAGGCCAGCAGCTTGCATAACCCCCATCAAGTACCATTTAAAGGGGACTGAATGATTGAAAGTATGAATTCTGTGGAGGGAATCACATCTTACAGAATCAGAGTGGGCGAAGACTACCCCCGAGGTACCGATGCTGGAAGACGCCAGGCCTTCGGTTACAATGCCAGTACCGATGGCGGCGCAGGCATTATCTGCGCCTCCGGCAACTACAGGGATTCCTTCTTTGAGATTAGTTGCTTCAGCGGCTTCCCTGGTAATCTGTCCACAGATGTCAATAGACTCTACACAGGGCGGCATCCATTCCTGTGGTATGTTCAAAGCTTTCAAAATTTCCGGTGACCAGCTTCTATTGGTAACATCAAGAAATAGTGAGCCAGCAGCGTCGGATACTTCGGTCATCAATTCACCGCTGAGGCAGAACCGGATATAGTCCTTTGGTAACAATAAAGTGGAAATCTTGTCATAGAGCTGCGGTTCATTTTCTCTGACCCACAGAAGCTTGGGAGCGGTAAAGCCTGGCAGTGCTGGGTTACAAGCCAGCGCTATTAGCTTATCTGTGCCAACTTTTTCCATAATCCAGCGGCATTGCTCATCAGTGCGCTGGTCTGACCAGATAATGCATGAACGCAAGACGGTATGGTTCTTATCCAGAAGCACCAGGCCGTGCATTTGTCCCGATATGCCTATGCCTTTGATGTCTCGTGGGGAAATTCCAGAGCTGGCGATGACCGCTCTCAAAGAAGATGCTGTAGCCTGCCACCACTCATGAGGGCTCTGCTCCGCCCAGCGTAATTTGGGATGTCTTGTTTCGTAGGAGCAAAAGGCGCTGGTAACTGCTTGACCGGCGGTGTTGAAAATGCCGGTCCTGGCTCCTGTAGTTCCAATATCAATGCCGATGAGATATTCCACGATTATTTTCTCGGGGGTTTAGTATGCTCTTCGGTTATACTGCCTGTTCACGGCTTCGCATAATATCCGTTACAAATTTCCTGTTTAAGCCAAGGGCTTCAAAAACAACAGCCAGACCCTTAAGGGCATCCTTCTGTTTACGAGCTTGAGAGAGAGCGTCTTTGTTAACCTTCTCCGCCAGGTTATCAATAAATTCCCATTGCAGAACGCATCGCTTTGCCGCTTGTATTGGGTCTTCGGTGTAAGGGAATATGTCGAAACCAACCCTTTCCCCTTTGCTACCATAATTAATGCGTCTCAGTTCTATAGCAAGCTCCAACGTTTCCATAAAGCGAGTAGCACCCACGATATTATCATCATCAAAAATTCCCCAACCGCTATTGCCATGCTGGTGCCCCAGCAGATTTTCCTTGCTTAACAAGGCAGCATATTCGGCCAGTGATTCACCGTTCATTATAAGGTGTTGCCAATCCATGTTTATTTTAAGGCGATTCACATCAACGCCCATTCTTTCCAGTTTGCGGATGACAAAAATGGTCATGCCTATGTTGCGCATCAATATCTTCATCGCTGGTTCACTGCATTTGTGCTCCAGTAAAACGGTAACATTCTTGCTATTGGCATACTCTACTGATTCAGCCAGGCAGGCGATAAAGTTATCCCAGATGTCTTCGTAATCGGCCTGAAAAGGGTAGTTATAGCCCTCGCCACCCGGCCATATGATAAATTTCGCCTGGATGTCTCCAGCAAGGTCGATAGCTTCTTTGGTGCGAGCTATGGCAGCTCTTCTTGTCTGTTTATCGGGATGAGTAAAGGCCCCCAAGGCAAATTTAGGGTCAGTGTGTAATCCACTGGCAATAGCATAGATGTCTTTGTCCGCCAATACTCGTTGCAATTTGTCCACATTTGTTTCATTTATTTCCCCCGGGTAGTGGAATTCATAGCCATCGATAAGATTACCAAGCCCAGCGACTACTTTTTCCATTCTTTGCACCATGCTCAGTTTTTCTGCCCCGGGATGATAACCCACGGGGAGGAACCTGGTAGCCAGGGAACCGAACGCCCACACACCAAGGCTATTTTTGACTCTACCCATGCTTGTTTCACCTCCGTTCCGTATTTGCAGCCTGGAGCATCACGACTATTTTAGCTGATGTAGAATAACGAAACCAATTATCTGTTAATAATAAAGAGTTGACCCTACCCTATAAATGTGCGCAAGAATCTTGATACTACTGTGTAATTATGATATTTTCTTTAATCTTACAGGCAATATCGATTGCCAGGCACAGGGGTTCATTTATTTTAAGAGGGCTATATGAAAGCTAAGGTTAAAGTTATTTTTCCAGCTTTAAAACAAGGTGAACCTGGTTGGCCATATATAGATTATGACTATAAAAGAAGAACCGAGGAGATAATATCTAAACTAGAAGAGAATATTCCTGAGATTGAATTTTCAAAAGCCATTCTTTATTCACCTGATGAAGCAAGAAAAATGCTTGATGCCGAAAAAGGAAACTATGATGGTTACCTGGTTTACTTAACCACATTATGGACCGGAATTCCTGAATTTACGGCCCTAAATTATCATCCAGTTATTGTTGCTGATGAACTTTTCTCAGGCTCAGGAGGGTTTATCAACACTCATTCTTTAATTAAAAGAGAAAAACTTCCTGTTGTTTCGATCGCCTCTTCTAATTTTAAGGATATAGTGGATGGAGTGAAATTGTTTCCTGTTATAAAGAAGATGAAAAATTCGCGGATTCTAGCGGTTTTTGATGAAGAAGGCTTCTTTGTGAATAGCTACGTGATAAATAAAATAAAAGAAATCTTTGGAACAGAAGTATTACAGATGAAATCTGAGGAGATAAATTCTTATTACCGAGAAGTTGATGTAAGTGAGGCGGAGAAAATCAAGACAAAATGGATAAAGGAGGCAGTAAAAGTAGTTGAGCCGAGTGAGGATGAGATTTTGAAATCAGCAAAATTATTTTTAGCTATTAAAAAAGCTATGGATGATAAGAATGCTGATGCGTCTACAGTTGATTGTCTTTCCCTGTGTTACAAACATAAGCTACCAGCTTATCCTTGTCTTTCCCTTTTCCAATTAAACAATGACGGGATACCCGGGGCTTGCGAGGCTGACCTTGAGTCAGCAATAACTCAAATG
>DAOUSX010000099.1 GCA_030627025.1 Dehalococcoidia bacterium | reverse complement strand
TATAACCACTGACGCTGCGGTAAGCATTGATTTCCTGCAACAATCATTAAAGAAAGCGGTTGACGTTTCCTTTAACATGCTCAGCATTGACGGCGAAACCAGCCCCAGCGACTGTGTATTTTTATTAGCCAATAGTTTGGCAAGCAATACTCAAATTAGCTTCAATAACGGCGAAGCCTTTCAAAATGCCTTAAATGAAGCCTGCATTTACCTGGCTAAATCGATAGCTCAAGATGGTGAAGGAGCAACCAAGCTCATCGAGGTTATTGTGGAAGGAGCGGTAAACCAAACGGAGGCTCGCCAGGCAGCTCGGACCATTGTCAGCTCTCCACTGGTGAAAGCGGCGATGCATGGCGGTGACCCTAATTGGGGACGCATTGTTGCCGCTCTAGGGCGAAGTGGCGCAAAGATAAGGGAAGAGAGACTGGACGTCCATTTGAATGACATTTGTGTCATGAAGCAAGGTCGCCCAACATACTTTGATGCAGAAGAGCTGCGAACGTCTTTAGCAAGAGCTAACAACGTGCCTATCAAGGTGTATCTCAACCTAGGTGATGGCCAAGCTACTACCTGGGGCTGTGACCTATCTGAAGAATATGTTACGACAAATAGCGAATACGCAACATAACGTTAAGTTACCTCGACGTACAAGCATGAAACCACTGGTAGTTAAAATAGGCGGTAGCACTTTAGGCAACCGGGATACTGTCCTGGAGGACTTGGTAGCACTCCAAAAGCAAGGTGTGCCTTTAGTGGTGGTTCATGGTGGTGCTCAAGAGATTTCCCACTGGCTTGCCAGACTTGGCATGTCCACCAGCTTTATAAATGGGCTGAGGGTTACCGATGCCGAGACCCTGAAAGTGGTTACCGCAATACTTGGCGGCTTGGTTAATAAAGAACTGGTGGTAGGTATTCAAGCCTTAAAGGGGAAGGCGATAGGCATAAGTGGAAGTGATGGCAATTTGCTCCGGGCAAAGCTTAAGAACTCCGAGCTGGGCTACACCGGTGAGATCGTAGCTGTTGACCCTACTCCGTTAAAGATATTGTTACAGGCAGGATATATGCCTGTGGTAGCGCCACTAAGCTTTGGAGAAGTTAACGGCAAGCTGACATTGCTCAATATCAATGGTGATACTGCTGCTGGAGAAATAGCTGCTGCTCTGGCTGCACAGAAACTCATCTTCCTTACCGATGTTGATGGCATCCACGATAGCTCAGGAAAAGTAATTTCCCAGCTTAATATTAATGAGGCAAAGGAAATGCTCGCCCTTGGTACAGCTTCTGGAGGGATGTTCCCCAAAATAGAAGCGAGCATCAAAGCTCTTTCGGCGACATCCATTGCCCGTATTATCAATGGCAAAATACCCCATGCCCTGCTTGAAGAAAGTGAAAACAAACTTAAAGGAACGACTATTGTCCCAAAGTAATGATTGGCAGGAATTAGCGGATAAGCTGTTCTTGAACACAGTAACCAGATTTCCCGTAACTTTGGTTCGTGGAGAAGGAGCCTGGGCATGGGACGACAAGGGCAAACAATACCTTGACTTCGTTGGTGGCTGGGCTGTGGATAGTCTGGGGCACTGCCATCCAGCGTTAGTAAATGCCCTGGAAGAGCAAGCCAAAACGCTTATACAGGCATCTAACCAGTTTTATACTATACCGGCGATAAAGTTAGCCCAGCTTCTAGCAGAAAATAGCTGCCTCGATAGAGTTTTCTTCTGCAACAGCGGTGCCGAGGCTAATGAAGGAGCAATAAAGCTAGCCAAGAAATACGGCAAAATCCATCTCAACAGTGCTTATGAAATTATCACGGCCTATGGTTCCTTTCACGGCAGGACACTTGCTATGACTGCAGCTACAGGGCAACGTAAATTCCAGGACCCGTACACCCCTTTGCCTGACGGTTTCATAAACGTTGAGTATAATGACGTCGAAGCGCTACAGAGAGCGACAAATGAGAAAACCTGTGGGATAATGCTGGAGCCAATCCAGGGAGAAGGCGGAGTCAATATGCCAGATGATGACTATCTTAAAAAGGTAGAAAATTGGTGCCACGAGAAGGGGATCCTCTTCATTTTAGATGAGATTCAAACCGGAATCGGGCGGACAGGCACTCTCTTCGCTTATGAGCAATGTAATGTTGAGCCAGATATAATGACTTTAGCCAAAGGGTTAGGCAGTGGTGTACCCATCGGTGCCTTTTTAGCCAAAGAAAAAGCCTCGGTTTTCACTCCAGGAGAGCATGGCACTACCTTCGGCGGCAATCCACTGGTTTGCGCTGCCGCCTACGCTACCATGAAATATATCATTGATAACGACATACCTGAGAAGGTGAAGCAAACTGGAAGCTACTTTATGGCTAAATTGCAACGCCTGAAACAGCAATTCAGCTTCGTCACCGAAGTAAGAGGCAAGGGACTCCTGATAGCTATGGAATTTGACCACGAAATTGCGCAGGAAGTGGCTATGTCTTGCCTCGACAAAGGCCTATTGATTAACAAACTGAAGCCAAATGCCATCCGGTTTATGCCTCCTCTCATTATCACTGAAAAGGAAGCAGACGAAGCAGCAAACATTTTAGAAAATGTCTTCACTGAGAAAGGAAGCGAATGGACAAAGTAATACTAGCTTACAGCGGTGGTCTGGATACCTCGGTAGCCATAAAATGGCTGAAAGAAAAATATAATATGGATGTCATCACCCTTACTGCAGACATAGGCAATGTAGCTGACCTTGAAGCTATTAGGCAGAAAGCACTCAACCTTGGTGCAATGAAGGCATTTGTAATTGATGCCAGGGAATCCTTCGTTAATTCCTTCGTCTTTCCTGCCCTTAAAGCCAATGCTATTTACGAAGGTCAATATCCTCTAGCCACGGCTCTAGGTCGCCCCCTGATTGCCCAACTTTTGGTCGAGACAGCTAAAAAGGAAAACGCCCTGGCAGTAGCTCACGGATGCACCGGAAAAGGCAATGACCAGGTTAGATTTGATGTGAGCGTGGCAGCCTTAGCTCCCGAACTCAGGATAATTGCTCCCGCCAGAGAGTGGAATATGACCCGGGAGCAAACAATTGAATACGCCCAGTCCCATAATATTCCCGTCCCTATCACTGCAGCCAGCCCTTATTCCATTGACCAGAATTTATGGGGCAGGAGCATCGAATGCGGCGTTCTCGAGGACCCGTGGACTGAACCTCCTGATGATGTCTTTGTCTGGACAAAGTCGCCCAAGGAAACACCGGATGAAGCTGACTACATCACCATCGGTTTTGATGAAGGAACACCGATAAGCATTGACGGGCAGCGACTGAATGGTGTGGTGCTCATCCAGCAAGTTCATGAGATAGCCTGCAAACACGGCGTGGGCAGAATTGACCATGTTGAAAACAGACTAGTAGGCATAAAGTCAAGAGAGATCTATGAAGCACCAGCAGCCTTCGTGTTAACTAAAGCCCACCAGGCACTGGAAGCAATAACCCTATCCAAAGACCAGCTTCGTTTCAACAATATTGTGGCTGGTGAATATGCTGACCTTGTTTATAATGGGTTATGGTTCTCCCGACTCCGCCAAGATTTGGCTACCTATGTGGATAGTTCCCAAAGATATGTTACCGGAGAAGTAAAGGTTAAGCTTTACAAGGGCAATTGCCAGGTGGTAGGCAGAAAATCGCCTTATTCCCTTTATGATTATACCCTGGCTACTTATGATAAAGGTGACGCCTTTGACCAGAGTGCCTCTCCTGGCTTCATCCATATCTGGGGGCTGTCGCTAAGAACCGAGTCTAAGGCACAACGTCTGAAACCGCCTGAATAAGGAATGATTTTTCCATTCCTGGCATCGAACTTGGAAAGCGGGTTGGAACTGGAAAAGCGAGGGATGAAATTAAATATAACCTGTATACACTAAAATTCCTTCCCGAACACTTTCGCTGTTTTATCCTCAACAATTCAAAGCGCCCTCTTCACACCTCAACCAATCAGCCTGGCAAACCTATTGCATCTGAGCTAGCCCATGGCTGCTATTTTAGGTTCCCACCTTTCAGAAATTAACTTAACCTGGTTGACAAATAGGCAAGGAAAGTATCAAGATTTCCTCTTAGCGGTTAAGGCAAAACTTAGATGAGTTACCAGCGCAGTCGTTTTCAAAAAGGGACTAACAAAACGGCACAGGATTACCTCGCCTCTATCCCCTTTGACCAGCGGTTATATCGCCAAGACATTGAGGGGAGCATCACCCATGCCAGGATGCTGGCAAAGCAGGGAATAATAGCAGATAAGGACGCTGAAGCGATAATCGCTGGGCTTAACTCCATCCGCAATGAAATCGAGCAAGGAAAATTCCACTTCAAGACCAAGCTTGACGATATACATATGAATATCGAAGCTCGATTGTTTGAAAAGATAGGCGATGTAGCCGGCAAGCTTCACACCGCCCGCTCCCGAAATGACCAGGTGGCTTTAGACATGCGACTCTTCCTCAAAGAGGAGATCCCAAAAACTATAGACAACATAAAAGCCCTGCAATCCTCGCTCGTGGAATTGGCTGAAGCTAATAAAGATGTCATTATTCCCGGTTATACGCACTTGCAACAAGCTCAGCCAGTCCTTCTAGCTCATCATCTGCTGGCTTACTTTGAAATGTTTCAGCGAGACAAGGAAAGATTCTCTAATTGTCTGAAACGCACCGATGTCCTACCTTTAGGCAGCGGAGCTCTAGCTGGAGTGGCTTACCCCGTAGACCGTCAATTTATGGCCCAGGAATTAGGCTTCAGCGAGATAAGCAACAACAGCGTCGACGCCGTTTCCGATAGGGATTTTGTGGTGGAATACCAGGCAGCATCTGCCTTAACCATGATGCATATTTCCCGACTGGCTGAGGAGATTGTTCTATGGTCATCCAGCGAGTTCGGTTTTATCGAGATTGGCGAAGACTTCACCACAGGCTCAAGCATTATGCCTCAAAAAAAGAATCCTGATGTCGCCGAGCTAGCCAGGGGCAAGACAGGACGAATATATGGAAATCTAATATCCATCCTCACCACTATGAAAGCCTTGCCATTAGCCTATAACCGAGATATGCAAGAGGATAAACAGGGACTTTTTGATACCCTGGATAC
>DAOUSX010000203.1 GCA_030627025.1 Dehalococcoidia bacterium | reverse complement strand
GATGGCAGTGTTGGCGTAGCTTCTGTTCCCTCGGGGGCGAGTACCGGCAAGCACGAAGCGGTAGAGCTTCGCGATGGTGATAAGGATAGATATGACGGGCTCGGCGTTCTTAAAGCAGTGAGCCATGTTAACGATGACATTGCTCCAGAAATAATAGGCATGTCTGCTTTGGAGCAGGCAGCTATTGACCAGAAGTTGATTGAGCTTGACGGCACTGCCAATAAGTCCCGTCTTGGAGCTAACGCTATCCTGGGGGTGTCTTTAGCGGCAGCCAAAGCCGGGGCTAGTTTTCTGGGTCTTCCGTTATATCGCTATTTGGGCGGAGCAAAAGCCAATCTGCTGCCTGTCCCGATGTTAAATATCTTGAATGGCGGTAAACATGCTCTGAGCTCTACCGATTTTCAGGAGTTTATGGTAGTGCTGGTGGGTGCTGCTGATTTCACACAAGCCATGCAAATGGGCAGCGAGATTTACCATTGCTTACATAAAGTTCTCAAGGATAAGGGATTGAATACCAATGTAGGTGATGAAGGTGGTTTTGCTCCTCAGCTTTCCTCCAATAAAGAAGCGGTAGAGTTAATCCTAGCAGCTATTGAGCTGGCGGGACACAAAGCTGGCGAAGACTGTTTTGTGGCACTTGACCCAGCGGCGAGCAGTTTCTATCAAGATGGTAAGTATGTCTTGGCCAGGGAAGGTATTACCCTTAGCTCTGTGGAGATGGTGGATTATTATGTTGACCTAGTATCCCATTATCCTATCATCAGCATCGAGGATGGCTTAGCCGAAGATGACTGGACAGGATGGTTATTGCTTACGGCTAAGTTAGGCAAAGAGATCCAGCTTGTGGGGGATGACCTTTATGTTACCAACATTGAGCGCCTCGAGAGAGGCATTGTGGAGAAAGCCTCCAACTCTATCCTTATCAAGCCGAATCAAATAGGCACGCTTAGTGAAACGTTAGCTGTTGTCAAAAGGGCACAAAGAACGGGATGGACGACAATTATCAGTCATAGATCTGGTGAGACCGAGGATACCACCATAGCTGATTTGTCGGTAGCTGTTGATGCCGGATTTATTAAGGCTGGAGCTCCATGTCGTAGCGAGAGACTGGCTAAATATAATCGCCTTCTCAGGATAGAGGAGGAGCTAGGGGATAGCGCTTGCTACGCGGGCAAAGGAGCCTTCTATAATCTGGAGAAGATAAAGTCATGGAAATAGTATCTGGAGTCCACCAGATAAGACTTCCTTTTCCCCAGGGCATGTCGGGCTATACCAACGTATATGTAATTGAGGGTAGCAACGGCAATATACTGATTGATAGTGGCTGGGATGACTCGGAGGTGATCTGGGCGTTCAGGGAGGGTTTGAGAGAGGAGCGCCTTAAGTTTCAGGATATTAATTGGATTGTTATCACTCATATTCACCCTGACCATTATGGTCTGGCAAGCAAGCTAAAAGAGCTCTGTGGAGCTGAAGTAGCTGTTCATAGAACTGAGGTGGGACTCATCAATTCAAGATATAAAGATTTCGATGGACTGCTCAAGGATATGGGGGATATGCTTAGCAGTAACGGTGTTCCTCAGGCCGAGTTGACTGAGTTGAAACAGGCATCGCTGTGGATGAAGCAATTTGTTTCGCCTGACCTGCCTGATATTATGCTGGACGATGGGGACAGGATTTCCAACGGCTCGTTTGGATTTGAGGTATTGCGAACGCCGGGGCATTCACCAGGTCATATATGTCTTTATGAGGCGAGGAAGCGATGGTTGTTTTCCGGCGACCATGTTTTGTTTAATGTCACTCCTCACGTGGGGTTTCATCCCCAATCGGGGGATAATCCCTTGAAAGATTATATTGATTCTCTGATAATGGTAGATAGACTCGGGGTAAATTTCGTTTTTCCAGGGCATGGGCCAGTGTTCAATAGTTTGAAGCTGAGGGCGGCGGAGATATTTTATCATCACGAGGCGAGAAAAGAAGCCATTCTGAAGGTCTTAAACGATGGTTTGAAAACCGCCTATCAGGTGGCTGCCGAGATTCCATGGAAGCTTGAACAAGGTGGTGTTGCCTTTGGAGATTTAGAGGCCTGGGATAGGCGATTAGCTGTGCCAGAGACTATTGCTCACCTGAAGCTATTAAGTTCCGAAGGCAAAGTAGGAGAGATTGATAAAGATGGAGTTTCTCTGTATTTAGCTAAGGAATAGAGGCTGTTTAAAAATGTAGTTGCCCAATTTATTGGGCGACTGTGCCTGATAAATCAGGCAACTACAAAAATCTTTGGGGGTGAAGGGTTTTCAAAATGCCCAAAACTGAACGGAAAATCAAAACTAAACAGCCTAAAATAGATAAGGAGGTAAGGCAATGGCGACAAAGGTAGGCATAAATGGCTTTGGGCGTATTGGGAGGTTGGCGCTTAAGGCAATAATACAGCGGTGCGACAGCAAGTTAGAGGTAATGGCGGTGAATGACCTTACCGATGCCAACACCAATGCTCACCTTTTCAAATATGATAGCAATTATGGAATCTACCCAGGCAAGGTGGAAGCTAAAGAGGATTCTATTGTGGTTGATGACAGGGAGATAAAGGTCTTGGCTGAGCGTGACCCGGCCAAGATTCCCTGGCGGGATTATGGAGTGGATATTGTGATTGAGTCAACGGGTCTTTTTACTCAGGCTGATAAGGCGGCTGCCCATCTTCAGGGTGG
>DAOUSX010000009.1 GCA_030627025.1 Dehalococcoidia bacterium | reverse complement strand
TTGCCTTTACTGAATTTGGCATCATCGCCATCGGCATTTCACCAGATAGCATTGGTTGGGGAAAAGAAGCCTTAGTCCATGAGCTTACTCATTTGGTTGTTCACCAGCTAGTTTTTAGTCCTTATGGCTCGTTGCCTGTGTGGCTTGATGAAGGTTTGGCAATGTATAATCAAGGTGACCTTTTCCCCGAATTTAGTTATCGTTTAGAAAAAGCTATCTCTGAAGATAACCTGCTCTCGGTGCGTAGTCTGTGCAGCCCGTTTTCTGCTGAGCCTGAAAAAGCCTATCTTTCCTACGCTGAGAGCTATAGTCTGGTGGAATACCTTTTGGATAACTATAGCGGTGATAACATGCTCAATCTATTGACTCTTTTTAAGCAGGGTAATACCTACGACGAAGCATTGACTGAAGCTTATGGTTTTGATATCGATGGGCTTGATGCTCGCTGGCGAGAATCATTGGTGGCTTCCACGGTCGTTGCGGTGAGCCAAAGCCCTGAGTATAGCGAAGGGGCAGCGAAGCAATCTCATCCCGGCTTAATCGCTGGCCTGTCAGCGTTAGCTATATCAGCAGGAGTTCGGTAGCTTGAAGGATTTTGGGAAAAGAATCTGGTATCTGATATTGCTATCTTTTCTAATCTGTGTCTTATTCTTGCCTCAGGCTAGCTGTGTTTGTAACTGGCCTCCGCCTTCCAGTGAAGATGTCCTTAACCTCTGGGATATCGGACCGATAACTCTTGACCCGGCGGTTTCCAGTGAGATGTCCTCTCATGCCTATGTGATGCAGGTCTTCAGCGGGTTAGTCCGCCTTAATGATGAACTGGAGGTGGTGCCTGACATTGCTGAAAGTTGGGAGAAAAGTGAGGATGGCAAGGTCTTTGTCTTTCACCTGCGCCATGGGGTTAAATTTCACGATGGCAAAGAGGTCAAGGCAGAGGATTTCAAATATTCCTGGGAGCGAGCTTGTGATCCTGAAACTGGCTCCCAAACAGCAGCTACCTATTTAGGCGATATCATTGGTGTAAATGATAAGCTTGCTGGCAAGGCAGAAGAAATTTCGGGAGTCGAGGTTGTTGATGATTACTCCCTTCGGGTCACCATTGATGCCCCTAAAGCGTACTTCCTGTGCAAGCTTACCTATCCCACCGCTTTTGTCGTTGAACAGTCGAATGTGGAGTCGGGAAGTGACTGGTGGCGTCATCCAATTGGCACGGGCCCATTTGGGTTGAGCGAGTGGGAACCGGGACAGGTTCTGATTCTGGAAAGGAACGAGTTTTATTATAGTGAGTTACCCCAGATTAAGCAGGTTGCCTTTCATCTCCTCGCTGGAAATCCTATGGCGATGTATGAGAACGGGGAAATTGATATCGTGCCTGTCGGCACGTATTATATAGACTTGGTTAAAGATGAAGCTAGCCCGTTTCACCAGGAGTTAGCGGTAACCCCTGAGCTCAGTCTACACTACATTGGCTTCAATACCGGCGCTCCGCCCTTCGATGATGTGAATGTTCGCCGTGCTTTCAGCTATGCAGTGGATAAGGAGCGCATCATCAAATTGATATTCCGGGATATGGTAAATAAAGCTGATGGGATATTGCCTCCCGGGATGCCAGGGTATAACGAGAATCTTACTGGGCTTGAATACAATGCAACCAGAGCTGCGGAGTGTATCGCTGCTTCTGAGTATGGCAATGTCTCTAACTTGCCACCGATTACCATCACCGTGGCGGGGTATGGTGGTGGTGTTTCTGGTTATTTGGGCGCAATTATTCAGGGATGGCGGGAGAATCTGGGAGTTGAGGTTCAGGTGAGACAGCTGGAATCGGAGAAATTCGTTTACCATCTGATGGAGGAAAAGGATGAGATGTTTATGCTTGCCTGGGTAGCTGATTACCCCGACCCTCATAATTTCCTGGACAATTTGTTTTACACCAGTGCCGAGAATAATATCTTTGACTATCATAATCCCGAGCTGGATGCCTTGCTTGACCAGGCTGGCGTTGAACAAAATGACGAGGCTCGGTTGATGATGTATCAGCAAGCTGAGCAGGAGATTGTCGATGAAGCACCTTGCTTGCCATTATGCTCTGGTAGAAATTATGTTTTAGTTAAACCTTATGTCAAAGGTTATGAGCTCGGTCCTCTAGGGATTCCTGATTTGGCCAAGGTTTATATTGAGCAGTAGGTGCAAATAGTTTAGTGCAAAGTGCAAAAGTTAGAGCCAATTTTCTCTAGCTGAAGTCTACTCACCGCCAGAGTAGATTCCACCTTGCATTTTTAAATTTGCACCTTGCACTTTATTTTCTGCAATTTCACTGTGCACCACGGCGTAGCTCAGCTAGATGTATGTTTCCCCTCCCATCTTCCACGAGTTCAGACACTGCTTATTATTCCAAAATGACCTCAGCAGCTATCCCAAGGGCTTGATTATGGGGGTAACGCAAGCTTTGAAACGGCACCATGACATGGGGTCACTGCTGCAGTATGCCTTGCGAAGCTGGAAGCAATCCACAGCGCCAAGTCGCTCCCTGAAGCGAACCACGACTTGGTAATGCGCTCCATATCCGCCCACTCTGGCATATCTGCGTATCTGCGTGCCTTCTGTTCAGCGGTCATAGATGGAGTTGGTCATTATCTCTTTGTAGACTGCCTCCGACAAGTTGGCAAGGATTCCTTGCCGCTGAGGCGCTCAAAGCCATGCTCGTTCTCATACATGGCGGCTGCAGGAGCAAGTAGTGGGTCCAATACCCAACAAACTTTCACGAACGTTTCCTCGGAAAGCTCAGTAGGGAATAAATCGTATATGGCATATAGGACGCTGGCGCTGCTTCCCCATCCCTCTCTCATATACTTTCTTGTCAGGCTTTTGCCTGCTCAATCCTTTCTCCCTGCGAAGTTGACATAACATCATGCATGATATTTCTGGTATAATTAGTTCTGTTTGCTATTCAGCCATCATTGTGAATTACCACGTGGCATATTCTATCTTCTCTCCAGCTTTGATAAACTAGAGTATTCCTGTAATACCATTTCACTTTGTGAAAAGGATGTTTCACATCGAGTCTGAATTTGTCGCTCATGGCATAGTTATTTCGAAACGATAATGTGGCGTAACAAAACCCTCATCGCCATTTGTGTGGGGGAGCTACTGCTCATGGTGGGAGCAGGGTTTCTCAGTCCGATACTTCCTGGTTTTGTCGAGGAGTTAGGGGTCAGCCCGGCCATGATTGGCACGATGGTGGGGTTAGCCATCACTGCTTATGGCATAAGCCGAGCGGCAATAGATATACCAGCAGGTAGAATAGCGCGACTCTGGGGACGAAGACCTCTGCTTATCCTCGGTTGTTCCCTGGTGACCATCAGCGCCCTTGGCTATGTATTTGTCGGTGAATACTGGCAACTGGTAGCGTTTAGATTGCTTCAGGGGTTGGGGTCAGCTATCTTTAGCGTGACAGCTTTAATCGTTATCGGCGAAATCTCCACTCGGGCTAACCGAGGTCAATATATGAGCCTCTACTGGGGAAGCTTCCTGCTTGGAGCGAGCTTTGGTCCTATCTTAGGCGGCTTTATCGGTGAGTATTTTAGTTACAGCGCCGTTTTTCTCTCCTTCTGTGGGCTTTCCTTGGTCGCTACCATATTTGGCTATTTTTTCATACCTGAGACGAAACAAAAGAAAAGCACTCCTGCTGAATCGCCTGACCCTATTGGTAATCAAGCAGTTTCCATGCCCCTGCGTAGAAACATAAATTTCTGGCTCATTTGCGCTGTAGGCCTATTTACTTTGATCACCGTTAGTGGGAACCAGATAACACTAATCCCTATTCTAGGGTATGAACATCTCGGGTTAACTGTGGGGCAGGTAGGATTGGCGCTTACTTTGGTGGCAGTAATGCAGCTAATCATGGTTCCTTTTGCTGGCAGGCTTTCAGATAAACTAGGTAGGAAGAAACTCATCGTGCCTGGAGGAATGGTAACAGTCCTGGGATTGCTACTGTTTACCGGGGCAAACTATTATTTCTTATTTTTGGCCAGCAGTGTGATATTAGGGATGGGGAGGGGACTTTGTGGACCTGTGCCCATTGCCTATGTTGCCGATACTGCCTCTCCAGAGGATTATGAACGCACCATGGCGACTTACCGCACCGTAAGCGATGCTGGATGGGTTATTGGCCCCATTACGCTTGGCTGGCTTAAAGATGTAAGTGGGATAAATTCCCCCTTCTTCTTGGGCGCAGCGTTACTTTTCGTGGCTACAATTTGCTTCGCCCTGTTAGGCAAGGAGACAGTTAGTCGCAACAAAAGCCGGTAAAGAAGCAAAATAAAAAGGGCAGCTAAGCGCAGCCGTCCAATTTGCTATCGCCAGTCCGCCACCAAAAACCAAAATGCCCATTACTCTATTGCCCGCGTTGCCCTTCCGCAGAGATACTATGAGTCTCCAGCATTCCCCTGTCCACTGACACAGAGCATAAGGTATAATGAGCTTCATAAAAGACAGAATATAGTGAATTTTCGGAGGTTAACTAGATGAATAAAGTGATGATTGCCTGTGCACAGCAAAAAGTAGAGATTTATTCCTCTGAGGAAGATTATAAACAAAGCGTATTTAAGCTTGTGGAAAAAGCAAAGGAAAGGGATTGCCGTCTCATTGCCTTTCCTGAAGGATGCGGCTGCATGCTTGTGCCGCAGTTTCTATTAAGAGGGGGTGCAGATATTCAAAGCTTAATAGAAGACAGAGACGCGGTTGAGATCTTCTTCAGCACAATTAAGGATTGTAGCAAAGAGTTAAAGGAATCTTACTTAAGGGTGTTTTCTCAAGCAGCAAACGAATTCGGGACATACATTGTCGCTGGTAGCATTTACCTGTTTGACGAAGAGCTTAACGGTCTTATCAACGTCTGTTATGTCTTCGAGCCGACTGGGAAGGCAATGGGCAGGCAGGTTAAAATTAACCTGTATCTTGAAGATGCTTTTCACTGTGTCCCGGGGAAGGAGTACGAAATATTTGAGACTGATTTTATGAGGTTTGGCATTCCCATTTGTTATGAAGGGATGTTCCCCGAGGTAGGGAGGATAATGGCGTTTAATGGTGCCGAAGCACTGATAGATGTCTCTGCCTGTCCTGGAAAGCTGATTCAGCGCAAATGTCGTGGTGGAATCTGGTCCCAGGTTCAGGAAAACCAGGTCTTCGGAATGCATTGCTGCCTGGTAGGCAGTAATGATGTGAGCAAAGTGATGACTGATGACTATGTTGGAGAATCGGTAATCCTTGCTCCCATTGACCTTACTCCTGATTTATCAGGGATACTGGCCAAAGCAGAGACTGTTGACCAGGAAGAAGTTATCACCGCCGAGTGGGACTTCGATGCTTTGCATAGTTTGTGGAGAAACTCCGATACTAAGCTAAGGAAAGAAATGAACATGGAGGTTTTCCAGAAATATCTGCCCGAAATTTATCAGCGGGCGAAAACCGTTGAACAGAGCATGAAAGGATAGTTTATAATTGCACATAGAATTTAGAACGCAAAAGGAGGTGAAAAATGAAGGTGATAGCATTGGGAGGAGCAGGGCATATCGGAGCTTGCGGAGTTCGTGAGTTAACAAAGAGAGTACCTGATGTCGAGGTGGTCATCGCCGACAAAAATGTTGAGGCAGCAAGCAAGCTTGCTGGTGAAGTGGGTGGTAAAACATCGGAGAAGGCAGTGGATGCCAGTGAACATAAAAACCTTGTTGATGTGATGAAGGATGCCGATATTGTATTGAACACAGTTGGACCATTCCATGTCTTTGGTGAGAAGGTGGTGAAAGCTGCCATAGAGGCAAGAACAAACCTGGTAGATATATGCGATGACTGGGATGCCACGCAAAGCTGCCTCAATCTTGATGACGAAGCTAAGCAGGCAGGTGTTGCCATTATAATAGGTTTGGGAGCCTCGCCAGGGATAATGAATGTAATGGCCAGGTATGGTGCTAACAAGATGGATAGAGTGGATGAAATTCACACAGCCTGGGCACAGACTGGAGTGGATCCCACGGAGGGGCCGGCAATTGTCGACCATTATTTCCATGCTATTACCGGAAAGGTGTTAACTTACCGTGATAGCAAATGGGTGGAGATTGAGGCAAATTCGGAGCCAGAAATAGTTGAATTTGTTCCTCCTATAGGCAGGTTCGAGGTGTGTCATGTGGGGCATCCTGAGCCGATAACCATCCCGAGATACATAAAAGGGGTGAAGACGGTATGCAATAAAGGCGGCATCTGGCCTGATATGTTTGCTGAGACCGCAAGATACCTTGCCAGGGCTGGTTTTACCAGCCTCAAAGAGGTTACCATAGGCGGGATTTCAATGTCTGCTAGAAGTATTCTGACCAGCTTAGTTTTAAAGATACCTGAGTTAGCTGCTCCAGAAGAGCTAGAGGCTATAATAAGCGAGGTGGGGCAGTATGGAGATTTTGGCCTCACCGGGCTAGCGCTCAGGACTGAGGTTAAGGGGGAGAGGCAGGGTAAACCTATCCGATATGTTTATGGTTGTGGTGCTGCTGCAGATTTAATTACCATGTTGCCTGCGGTGCTGGGAGTTTTAATGTTCACCCGGGGACAGATTAAAGGAACAGGCGTATTTGCCCCCGAGAGCATTGTTGACCCGAAGATATTTTTGCAGGAACTAACCAGGGATATACCGGTATGGGAAACTGAGGAGACTGTCATGTCATCATAATACCTCTCTGGTTGCTTTTGGAAGAATCTTCAAGGGGGTAGAATGAATTGCGTTGGCAGTGATAAAGCGTATTGAGGAGATTATAAAGCAGTCGCGCGGATAAGAAACAAACAAACTGTCAGCATTAAGTGATATTGCCTGTTAATGTTCTTTAGTGCTTCGCCACTTGCTCTCAGTGGCGCCCTTAGCTCAGTCCATCCTTCCTCAGGTATAGTTTCATCTTCATCCACTTTCATTTTTTGCTTAAACCCTCGAAGGGAGGAGCTTCCATCGTCTTTCTATTTAGGTATCATTCTTTCGTTTTCACCCTCCATCCCGTCTCCTTAAGCCTCGTAGCTAAAATAGTCGCTACTGCAAACATTGCGGCTAGGAAAACGAAGTATCCCGCAAGAGCACCCGTGTCGAGGATTACCCCGCCGATACCCATGGCAACGCCACCGCCTATCATCGATGCACATATTAGTGTGCCCTCGGCCGTCGCTGCTCTCCCTACGCCAATTCCTTCCATCTCTAAAGGCATAGCGAAGATTAAGGGAAGGGGGAAACCAAAACCAATGCCTGCCACAGCCATAATAACCCACGCCGAGGTTATTCCAACCAGTAGCCGCGTGGCTACCAGACACACCACAATCGATGCGGCAATTAAACCGATTAAGAAAGGCTTTCGAAGACCTACCTTATCAGACACAATACCTCCTATGAATTCAAAAAGTAAAGCCACTATGCACTCAACAGCAACGACAAATCCAGCTGTTGCTGCATCTATGCCTTTAAACTGGGTTAATACAGTAGGCATTAAACCAACAAACGCATATATACCCCCATATAGCAAAACACAGCCGCGGTCAAAACCCATAGTTGCCTGACCCTAAAAACATCGCGATAAAGTGCCCAAAAGCCTATCCTCCGCTCGTTAGGAATTGAAACCTCACCCCCCTTTCGCTCTGGAATTACTATCAGCCAGATAATCGCCACTAAAATAGATAGTAGTCCAACAAACATGAAAGAGCCCTGCCATATTCCTCCGAAGAGGGAACTCGACAAAGCTACCAAAGCTGCTCCCAAGGGGATGGCAAAGGCTAAACCTGTAAAATTGCCCGCGTCGTAAGGGACAACCTGTCCAACTGCAACTGATGTAGCATATTGCTTGGGAGGAAAGTATGTCCCGAGAAGCTTAGGTACACTAGCCCATACAGCCCCTATTCCAAAGGCAGCAACTGAAACAAGGATTAAAAACATTGCTGGGCTAGCGGAGACACCCCTTAAGCCACCGAAAACGCCCATTACAAGCAACCCGATCACAACAGCTTTTCGGGTCCTATGTGGTCACCAAGGCGGCCCGTGAAAATAGAGTAGACACCACAGAGGAAAAGCGGAATTGCCATAAATAATACCGCTTCGCCAATACCAATGTGGAAATCTTCTAACATAAGGGGGATTAACGCAGCCGTACCAGCAAATCCTATAAAGGTCACATAAGTTGCTAGAAAGCACAACCCTAATACCACCCACCTATTCACATCTTTGCTCATCAGTCTGCCTCCTTCATCTCGCTAAAGGCGTGTTTTACTTATCACAACAGCCAGAAGAACATCGAAGGTATGTTGCGTTTCTTCTATGACTTGCTAGGGAGTTCGTTCCAAATTCCCCCGTGGGCTTATCCGATCTCCTGAGTAGACACTCAATTTAGCCATTTCACTTAGCTTTCCCCTTTATATGCATATTGGCATACCTCGCTTTGCGGTGTCAATCACCTAGGTAGCAGAAACGGCGTGCGCACTATCCTCGGGGGACAGGCGCTCATAGCTATGGCGTTCATTCCTTATCCTTGCTCGCGGGGATTATTCTGGACACAATGAGCACCAATTAAGCTAGTGGAGGACGACAGTGATATACTGGATTGAGGAGTGGGATTTGGTTATTATACATTATGCCGGGAATCTGACACTGGCGGATAAAGCTCGGGGTTTCCCCGGGTGTGGAGGTATTCCTCGAGTCACGACAGCGATATTTGAGTGGGTAAAGAGAGGTCAGGCTGAAAAATGGATAACGTAATTGAAATTAAAGAGTGGTATAAAGAAACGCTGGCCCAGAAGGTGATCGACTCCCTGGAGAAGAATAATATGACAGCCTTGTATGTCAAAACGGGGGAAGAAGCCAGGGAGAGGGTGCTCAGCTTGATTCCTGTGGGAAGTAAAGTAGGTTATGGAGGCTCGCTATCTTTAGACCAGATCGGGGTTAAAGATGTGCTGCGTGCTGGAAATTACCATTTGATTGACCGTCATAAACCGCAGCTCACTCCAGAGGAAAAGGATGACCTGCGGAAGGAAAGCTTGTTAGTTGATGTTTTTCTGATGAGTACTAATGCTGTCACCATGGATGGCAAACTGGTTAACATTGATGGCATCGGCAACCGGGTGGCGGCCTTAATCTTTGGTCCTCCTAAAGTAATCGTTGTCGCCGGAATAAATAAAATTGTTCCCGATACGGAAGCAGCGAGGCAGAGAATCAAGAATTATGTGGCACCCATTCATGCAAGACGGCTAGGTCTTCCTCTTCCCTGCGGTGAGACGGGTAAATGCCTTGATTGCCGGAGCCCGCTGAGATTCTGTAATGCTGTTGTTACCATCGAGCACCAGTACCAGAAGGATAGAATAACGGTGATAATCGTTGGAGAAGACTTAGGATTATAAAGGTACAGAATGCTCAGAAAAACTAAGGTAATCTGCACAATCGGCCCGGCGAGCAGGTCGGGCAACATGATACAAAGGCTGGTCCGGGCTGGCATGAACGTGGCCCGCATCAATGCCTCGTATGGCACTGAAGAAGAGCATAGTGAGGTCATCAGAACTATCCGCGGCGTTTCGGCTAAACTGGATGTGCCGGTGGCTATTCTACTGGACCTGCCTGGCATAAAGCTGCGGACAGGTCCACTAGGGAAAGAGGAGGTGTATCTGAAGGAGGGCGACCACTTTTCTCTTACCGGGGAGAAAGTCTCAGGCGATGAACAGAAAATATCGGTAAGCTTACCACAAGTTCTCAATGATATTAAGGTCGGTAACACCATCTTTCTAAATGAAGGAGCTATCCAGGTAAAGGCGATATCTACCATGGATAGTGAAGTGAGATGTAAAGTAGTTGTTGGCGGAGTGCTCACCGCGAATAGGGGCATAAATGTACCGGGAGTTAAGCTCAATGTACCTTCTATTACCAGCCGGGACCTGAAGCTCCTCGCCTTTGGATTAGAGCAAGGCGTGGATTTCATCGGCATTTCCTTCGTTCGTTCAGCAGCCGATATACTCAGAGCAAGACAGTTCCTATGTGAAAAGGGAGCCAGTATTCCGCTTATCGCCAAAATTGAGAAATATGAAGGAGTGAGTGACATCGATAGGATTATCGCTGAAGCCGATGGCATAATGGTAGCCCGCGGTGACCTCGGGGTAGAGATACCTTTGAAAAAAGTGCCGATAGTACAGAAGGAGATCATACGTAAATGCAATCAGGTTGGTAAGCCTGTGATCGTAGCCACTCAGATGCTGGAATCGATGGTAGGCATGGTGCGACCTACTCGGGCTGAGGTGAGCGATGTCGCTAACGCTATCTTTGACGGTGTAGACGCAGTCATGCTGTCAGATGAAACAGCCGCCGGCAGATATCCTGTAGAAACTGCCAGGATGATGGCAAATATTGCTGTTGAAACTGAGAAAACACTGCCGTATGAACGTATGTTACTGGAGAAGAGCGAGCAGGTTGTACCGCAAACGGACGATGCTATAAGTTGTGGAGCATGTCATATAGCCCAGCAGATCGGGGCAGCATGTATCGTAGCTTACACAAGTTCGGGAAGCACGGCACTGCGGGTGTCTAAATATCGCCCCAAAACGCCCATCCTGGCCATTACCCACAACCCTGATGTGGCCAGGAAGCTTGCCCTTAGCTGGGGTATCGAACCCTATGTTGTCGACAGGCCTGGGAATGCAGATGCTATGTTTCAAAGAGGTGCACAATTAGCGCTGGAAACCGGGATTGCCAGAAAGGGTGAGCTCGTGGTTATCACTGCTGGCATTCCAACGGGAATACCGGGTAGCACTAACCTTGTCAAGGTTCATCGGGTTGAGTAAAAGGTTAAATCCCTTTTTTCAAAAGCTATAATTTATTCTTCCAATATTAAGGTATTATTTGCAGTTCCTCTCGATAGACACTAGTCCATCTAAGACCTTCTACTTTTAAAACATGCTCAAGCATATTTGTTCTCTTTTAGCCATAATTTAATTTCTAATCTCTTCTAACCACCCTTCTTTACCATCCACCGATACATCTCGGATAAATTTTCATTGAAATAATCCGGAACTTCTCTAAAAAGTTTCATAAACTCTTTAACGGTTTCGATTTCAAGTTCAATATGCTTCAGCCCAGCATTAATAAGGATCATAGAGTTATAAACCTTGTACTTTTTTACCTCCTCGTAAACCATCTTAAGCTTCTCAATCTCATTGTTTAGATTTTCAATACGCTTCTCTAAAATTTCAATAGCCTCATCAGCAGACATCCCAAAATTAAAACACATTGCCAGAGCGAAGATATTGTCACTGGTTCCGGGAAGCAGCATGTTTTCCCTAAGTTCCTCTAGAAGCCGCTGTTTGCCTTTTTCGGCGATCGCATATACTTTGCGCTCTGGCATATTGCCGACCTTTTCGGTGGTGACTGTTACGCATCCCTCAGACTCTAACCGCCTTAATGTATTGTAGATAGATGCTTTAGCGATATTGGCCCATTGCTCCAATCCCATGGCATGTATGAGTCCATCCAAGGCATATGTGTGGCACGGTTCAGAATAAATCAAACCCAGGGCAACCATTTCATTCTTAGCCATGTTAATTACCCCCTATTATCGTCTATTCTAATATAATCTATAACAGTATAAATGATAATAGTTCTGTTGTCAAGTATTCTTTTACGTATTCAAACGGTTTCGGGTAATTTATCAAAAAAATGGAGAGAAACTGTCTAACAAATTCAATAATTTCACTTTATCGGAACGGTAAAGGAAAAACGACTTCCCTTTCCCTGTTCACTGTGGGCTTGAATCGTACCGCCATGAGCCTCCACCAGTCGTTTGGCTATGGTGAGACCGAGACCGCTGCCACCAGTAGTTCTGGCACGGGATTTATCCACGCGGTAAAAGCGTTCAAAGATATTGGGTAGGCCCTCAGCAGGAATACCTTCACCTGTGTCTACAACGCTTACCTCTACCCAGTTGCCCTGCTGTGCGGCAGTTACGGTGATGGCATCTCCTTCAGCCGTGTGAGCTAGCGCATTTTCCAGAAGATTTCGCAGCACCTGGCTAATCCGGCGCGAGTCAATATTCACCGCCGGGAGTCTATCAGGTAGGTCAACGGTGGTGCCCGTGTTCTCTTCATAGATTTCGCAGACCCTGTCTAGCAACGCCCAATGTTGAGCCTCAGGCAGGCTCCCGGCCCCATCCCCATTGTCAGCAGCAAGGACTACCCCCACTGAGCTCCCGACCAGTAATATGGCAGCCAGTGCAATAACCATAACCTTCCTGCCTCGCCATATTTTTATCTCACCTCCTTTCTACATATTATTATCAGCTGATTATGATGTAATAATAGCATCTGAATATTAAAATCCTATTAAGATTTGGGCAGATGTCTCAATTTTGTATTGAGTTGCATCAGGTAAATTTTGGCAATGTCGGCGCTATAATTTATTCACCCAAACGCTAAGAGCGAGCATCAGGATTTCACCCAGCGCTTGAAGCGGATTTAGGCG
>DAOUSX010000103.1 GCA_030627025.1 Dehalococcoidia bacterium | reverse complement strand
TTCATAAGAGTGACTCCGGCGGAGTTAAATTGGGTATTGCTAATGCCACTCAGGCGAGCAAGGCGTATAGTGAAATCATGTCATCCATAAAGCAGAGATATCCTAGCGCTATTATTCACGGGTTGACGGTTCAGAAAATGGCTCGTCCGGGCATTGAGGTAATTGTCGGCATGAACAAGGATCCTCAATTTGGGCCAGTACTCATGTTTGGCCTCGGCGGTATCCTGGTAGAGCTACTGAAGGATGTTTCTTTTAGGATAGTCCCAGTTACTAAAAGGGATGCTGCTGAGATGATTAGAGAAATAAAGGGCTACCCTTTACTGGAAGGTTATAGGGGGCAAGAGCCAGCTAACATCGATGCCCTGCAAGATATAATAGTGAGGGTTTCACAGTTTGTAGAGCGAACTCCTGAAATTAAGGAGCTCGATCTTAATCCTATATTCGCTTATAAGGATAAGGCTGTGTCAGTGGATGCCAGGATTGTCTTGGAGAGCTAACAGGTCTACGCTATTAATTAGTATCCCGCCTGGCAAGGTATCTCCAAAAAAAGGAAACCTCATTTCTTTTGAACAACTTGCTTTACTGCTCCCTCAATACCTTCCGTGGTCAGCCCGGATCTTCGAAGTAACTCCTCAGGTTTACCCGACAAAGCATATTGGTCTTTAAGGTTAACGAAGGCCATAGGCACTGGCTTTTCTTTGGCTACTATTTGAGCAACACGGCTGCCGAGGCCACCGTGTGCTAGATGCTCCTCAGCAACGACAATGGCGCCTGTCTGTGAAGCTGCTTTGATTATAGCTTCCTCATCCAAGGGGTTGAGAGTGTGCATATCGATTACACGGCTATCTATTCCTTGGGTTGCTAGTTTCTGTGCTGCTTGTAAGGCTTTAGCTACCATAATGCCCAAGGCTATAATGGTAACGTCTTTGCCCCGTCTCAGGGTTATCGACTTACCCACTATGAAATGGTGGTCTTCGTGGTAGATGAGTGGTGTTCTAGGACGGCTTAATCTGATGTAAAAAGGTCCGTAGGTAGCTGCAGCCGCTTTTACTGCCTTGGTAGTTTCTACGGCATCAGCGGGGACAATAACAGTAAAACTGGGAAGGGAGCAATACAACGATAAATCCTCGATGGCGTGGTGAGAAGTGCCATCTTCACCAACGGTAATGCCACCATGGGTAGCCACGATCTTAACATTTAACTTTGGTTGGGAAACACACAACCTCAACTGGTCAAAACAGCGGCATGAAGCGAAAACAGCGAAAGAGCTGGCAAAAACGATTTTTCCTGAAGCAGCCAAACCAGCAGCTATGCCTATCATGTTTTGTTCCTCTAACCCACAGTCGAAGAAGCGCTCTGGGAATTCCTGTGCAAACAGGTGAGTCATCGTTGACAGTGATAAATCAGCATCCAAAACAACGATGTCTTTGTTTTGTCTGCCTAGTTCAATTAGGGTTCTGCCATAAGCCTCGCGAGTGGACGCTTCCACAGTCATGCTTATTCTAGCTCCTTTAACGCTCTTTTTGCTTCTTCCAGGGTAGGTGCCTTGCCGTGAAATTCAACGTTATTTTCCATGAAGCTAACTCCCTTCCCTTTAATGGTCTGTGCGATGATGACGGTTGGCTTGCCTTTGATTGTCTTAGCCTCCTCGAAAGCAGCTAAAACTTGATTAAACCTATGACCATCTATTTCAATAGTGTGCCAACCGAAAGCTTGCCATTTTTCATTTAATGGCTCGATGTCCATGATATTTCGAGTCCAGCCGCTGAGTTGCTGTCGATTACGGTCAATAGCGACGGTCAGGTTGTCTAATTTAAAGTGGGCGGCTGATAAAGCTGCCTCCCAAGTTTGTCCTTCTTCACATTCACCATCGCCAAGGAGAATATAGGTTTGATAATCGCGGTCATCAAGCTTAGCAGCTAGCGCAATGCCGATGCCGAAAGATAAACCTTGACCTAAAGAGCCTGCTGACATTTCCACTCCGGGGGTAAGGTTTCTGTCGGTATGCCCTTGGAGGCGGCTATCTAGTTTTCTCAATGTGGTCAATTCCTCTACTGGGAAGTAGTCACTTTCAGCCAGGACAGCATATAAAGCTGGAGTGCCATGTCCTTTGCTTAATATAAAACGGTCACGCTCTTCCCATCCCGGATTATGCGGGTCATGGTGCATAATTTTGAAGTAGAGTGCTGCGATGATGTCCACCGCTGATAAAGAGCCTCCAGGATGTCCACTACCGGCTGTAGCGATCATTGTGATTATATGGCGTCGTAGCTTTCTTGACATCTCTTCAAGCTCCGGTATAGATAGATCGAACAGATTGCTATGTGTGCTATCTTGGGAGGCTACTTTGATGCGATTTGACATTTGCTCAGTGGCACTAAATATTGCTAATCTAACTATTGTAAATAAAGATGATTCATAATGTCTATATGGTAAACGGAATATTTTCAGAAAAATTATGCTTGAAGATAAAATTAAGACTACAAGTGTAGTCGTGGTTGAACTAGCCTATGCTAAAAAAGGAGAAGCTTGACATCTGAGCACGAGAGGGTTCGTTCTTTTATCGCTATTGAGTTGCCTGGTGAAATTAAGTCTGACCTAACGCAGTTAGGTGATAGACTGATGGATGCTAGGCGTCCGTTCGTTAAGTGGGTGGACTTTGAGAATGTTCATTTGACCTTAAAATTCTTAGGTAACGTCGCTGTCAATCAGACAACTGAGATAACTGAAGCTATGAGGGAAGCTGTTCGTGGAGTCTCTCCGTTTCGATTGGAGATTTCGGGTTTAGGAGCCTTCCCAAAAATGGAGCAGCCTCGTGTTATCTGGGTGGGTATCAGTGGCGAGACAAACAAGCTTTTAGAGTTACAGCGGACGGTGGACTCCAAACTTGTTCGTTTGGGCTTTGCTAGAGAGAATCAATCATTTGTACCACACTTGACACTGGCACGGGTCAGGGATAGTGCCTCATTGAGTGATAGAAAGGGCCTTGGGCGCTTATTGACCTCTACCAAATTTGAGAGCAAAGGCCATATTACTGTAAATTCTATTAATTTGATGAAGAGTCAGCTAACACCTGACGGACCTATTTATTCTCGGCTATTTACCGTGAGTTTGCAGAGTAAATGAGTGCATTTGCTATGGAAAGCTGCTTATACTACTATTGTTGTATGAGGTGATCAAAGATGCCTTATCAGTTGGGGGAAGAGGAAGCTTTACAAAGGCAACGATTAAGTAGTGAAGCGATAAATTTGGCCGTCCAAGGACGCTGGGAAGAAGCTGTCAAATTAAACAGGAATATACTTGAAAGATTCCCTAACGATATTAAAGCTTATAATCGTCTTGGCAGAGCTTTGACAAAATTGGGGGAATTTGCTCGGGCAAAGGAAGCTTATCTTAAGACACTGGAACTTGCACCGGATAATGCTATTGCTAAGAAAAATATTGCTCGTTTGGATAGTTTACCAGAATCTAACGTAAGTTCTGATAATAGACTCAGTAAAATTCTCCCTGAGCTTTTTGTTACTGAATCAACCAAGTCTGGAATAGTAAACCTTCATAATTTAGCCTCAAGCGAGATATTAGTTGTAGTAGCTCAGGGTGACCAGGTACAGTTGAACGTAGAAGGACAGCGCTTGGTCGTTAAGAGTGGTGATGGGGTGTATCTCGGTGAGATAGAACCTAAACATAACTCACGCCTCACGAAGCTGATAAAAGGTGGCAATAAGTATGTGGCTGCCATTTTTGGTATGGAAGCAAACAAAATGCAGGTGATAATTAAAGAGGTATATCAGCATCCTGAGCAGAGTGGTATTCCTTCTTTTTCAGGTGAAACCATAAAGTCTTCCCATTCTTATGCTACAGGAAGATTGCTGAGACGGAATGTTGCTGACAAGGGACAAGGGGCAATGGAAGAAGTTGAGCATTTTGACGAGGACATTGAGGATTCCTCTGAAGAAAGCTTGCCAGATGGTTTCTCAGTGGTTGAGGATATTGAGTGAAGAACAGAGGAGAGTAAGACGCAATGGCAGTAGGGACAGTAAAGCCTATTAATATCGAAGAGGAGATGAAGAGCTCTTATCTTGACTATGCTATGAGCGTTATTGTGTCGCGAGCATTGCCTGATGTACGGGATGGCTTGAAGCCAGTGCAACGACGTATTCTCTACGCCGTGAATGAGTTAGGGATACGCCATAATAGTCCACATAAGAAAAGTGCTCGAATTGTCGGGGAGGTTTTAGGTAAATATCACCCCCATGGTGATGCTCCCGTTTATGAAAGTATGGTGCGGATGGCACAGGATTTTTCCTTGAGATACGTTTTAATTGATGGACAAGGTAATTTTGGCAGTGTCGATAATGACCCACCAGCAGCGATGCGATACACGGAGGCCAGGCTCACTGAGATTGCACAGGAGATGCTAGTTGATATTGACAAAGATACTGTTGACTTCGTTCCTAATTTTGATGCTTCCCTCAAAGAACCTTCCGTCTTGCCAGCAAGATTACCCAATCTGTTGGTTAATGGTTCTACAGGTATAGCTGTGGGCATAGCAACTAATATACCGTCACATAATCTTGCTGAAGTATGTGATGCCATCACTTATTTGATTGACAACCCTGATGCTAGTATAGAGGGGCTTCTGGAGTTTATTAAGGGGCCTGATTTTCCTAGCGGGGGCCTGATCCTGGGCGTCGAGGGAATGAGGAATGCCTATACCACTGGGCAGGGAAAAATTGTGGTTCGGGCCAAAGTTAATGAGGTAACCACCAAAGGAGGTAGAGGGCAGATAATTATCACTGAGCTTCCTTATCAGGTGAATAAAGC
>DAOUSX010000146.1 GCA_030627025.1 Dehalococcoidia bacterium | reverse complement strand
ATTTCCTGGGGTGGCTTTTATATGGACAACGTGCCTGTTCCCGAAGATTATCGCATCGGTGAAGAGAATAAAGGTTTCTATCTGGTGAACCAAGGATTTGAGTTCGCCCGTGGCCTTATTGCCTTGGTTTGCGTTGGTGCAGCGAGTAAAGCCCTAGAGAATGGCATTAATTATATGAAACAGAGGCAGGCTTTTGGTCGCCCCATCGCCAGTTATGAAGGGTTGCAATTTGTCCTCGCTGAGGACTATTCCAAGTTGGAAGCAGCTCGACTATTAGCCTATAAAGCACTGTGGATGTATCAGAAGGAGCAAAGGGAAGGGAGATTTTCCCGGTTCCAGGTAAGCGAAGCTATGGCTATGGCTAAGATGCTGGCACCATTGTGGGCTTTCGATGCTGCCAATCATGCCATGCAATGGCAGGGTGCCTATGGCTATTCTATGGATTGTCCCGAACAGCGTGCTTTGAGGGGCATTCGCTCCTATACTCTAGCTGAGGGAAGCACTGAAGTCATGAAGCTCATAGTGACCAGAGAATTATTGGGAAAGGAATATCTGGCTTACCGATGAATCACCTTTTTGTCATCCTGCGCAAAGCGAAAGGAACTCTAAATGGAAATAATTCCTGCCATTGACATCAGGAAGGGCAAGTGTGTTCGGCTCTATCAGGGTGATTACCGTCGACAGGTTGTCTATGATGAAAAGCCCCTAGCAGTGGCCTTGAAGTGGGGCTCTCAAGGCACGCGCTGGCTTCATATAGCTGATCTGGATGGAGCGGCTGGAGGCAAGCCAGAGAACATAGATTCAGTTGAAGAAATAATAAAGGAGAGCGGTTTATCGATACAATTTGGTGGTGGCATCAGACAAGAGAGCATGGTTGAGGAGTTATTGCGGAAGGGGGTAAGGCGTATTATTTTAAGCACATCAGCGGTAGAGAATCCCGAGATGGTGAGGAAAGTGTGTAGCCGATTTGGCGAAGCGATAGTGGTGAGTCTTGATGCTCGAGACGGCAAGATTTGCATCCATGGCTGGCGGAAGGATACCATGGTGGACATTTTACAGTTGGGTAGAGACATGGTAAACATTGGAGTGAAGCGATTTGTTTTTACTGATATAGGTCGGGATGGCACTTTGACTGGACCTAACTTTGATATGATAGGGAGGCTGGTTAGTGGAATAAATGTTCCTGTGATTGCTGCTGGGGGGATTTCCAAGCTGGAGCATTTGGAAAGACTTAAGCAAATTGGAGTGGAAGGAGCGATTATCGGCAAAGCTCTCTATACTGGCGACATTGACTTGAGGGAGGCCATAACATCACTAGGTCATCGCGAGGCACGGTAATTCCGAAGCAATCTCTAACGGATTGTATGCCCTTGGCTCGCAATGATGAAAAGAGGAGGGCGAAGGTACATGTTGAAGTTTGATTCTCAAGGTTTAATTCCTGCTATCATCCAGGATGCCAGGAATGGTGAGGTACTGATGTTGGGCTATATGAATGAGGAGTCGCTGGCTCGAACGATAGAAAGTGGTGATGTATGGTTCTATAGTCGCGGTCGGCAAGAATTATGGCATAAGGGGGAAACCTCGGGCAATTTCCTCAGGATGAAGTCCATTATCAAGGACTGCGACAGTGATACGCTTCTCATCCAGGCGGAGCCCACGGGTCCGGTTTGTCATACCGGCAATCGGACTTGCTTTTTGCGAAATGATACGGACTTCAGACTTTTGGGGAACCAAGACTTAGCCTAGGTAGTTCTGTTAAGGGTGTTGAACAAGTGCTCTGCGTCAATCTTTTATTCTATATCTCTTCTTGAACCGTCCTACCCTTCCCATGGTATCCACTATTCTTTGTTCCCCAGTGTAGAAAGGATGGCACTTGCTGCATACCTCTACTCTGAGCTCTGGCTTGGTTGAGCCCACGGTGAAGGTATTGCCGCAAAGGCAAGTTATTTTAGCGTTTTCATGATATTTGGGGTGTATCTTATCCTTCATTTGTAGATGCTCACCTTTTTTTTGTATTTATTGGCTTGCTCATACTTTACAAAGCCATCTATCAGAGCAAACAGGGTGTAATCTCTGCCTATGCCGACGTTATTTCCTGGAAAAATACGGGTACCTCGTTGCCGAACCAGGATATTCCCGGCACGAACCTGCTCGCCCCCGAATTTCTTCACGCCAAGACGCTTTGGTTGGCTGTCGCGGCCGCAGCGTGTACTACCACCGCCTTTCTTATGTGCCATGCTTATGCCCCCGAGGTTTAATAATTTTGTTTATTAATAATTTGGTATAAATTTGCCGGTGTCCTCTTTTTCGCCGGTAGCGAACTTTCGGCTTATACTTAAATACCGTAACCTTGTCCCCTTTAAACTCACCTAGGGAAGTAGCTCTTACCTTGGCGCCTTTGATAGTAGGGTTGCCCGTAATTACATTTCCATCATCATTAATAAACAATACACTGTCCAGGTCAACGGTATCCCCCTCAGGTATGTTGAGGCGCTCAACCTCTATCTTCTGGTTAGGGGCTACCTTATATTGTTTACTGCCTGTTTCAATAATGGCGTAAATTTCCATCCCTCCAAGGTTAAATATAAATTTACGCCTCTAGCTTGCCTGTTGTCAAACAAGTTGCCTTTTTGTGAAGCGCATCATCTCGCATATTTATCAATAGAAGTGCTGTCTCGCACAGCCTTGTTTTCACCTCTGCTATTGCTTATCCTCCTTCCAGCCTCAAGAATTTAATGAAGGTAAAATTGTATCACAAATGTAGGGAGAGGTAACTATCAGGCATTTGAACGAGATTGAGTGAGTAGCCTCAGATCTTCGAGCACATCATTAAAGTCGGTAAATGGTGTACAGGCAATATTTTCCTTGGTGCAATGTGATAGCAAGTCGTCCCGGGCAAAAACGTGATGAGCTAATCGGGCCGGGTAAATATCGGAGACACCATTCCCCAGACATATCAAGCGATAACCTTCCGCCAGGAACAATCTGGCATAAAGTTCTTTAAGCCCCTTGCTTGCTTCGTTGCCGTCTGGTCCGATGTATTGAACTTGGATACCTTCGTGACAGAATTTGGTCTGTGCAGCAAATACTTCAATGTTTCTGATGCCAGCATCATCGAGTATTACATCGATATAGAAGTCCAGACCATTGCTTACAATGACCAGGCGGAAGTCTCTTTCATGGCAGTAATCGATTAGCTCCTTAAACCCAGGTCGTAACTTTGCTTTTCCACTCACAAATTTGGTCAAAGTCTCCTTACTAGCTCTCACCATAGCGAATGCTTGCTTGTTGAAGTAGTCCACCGATATTTTGTTCTCTCGGTAGTCAGCTACTAGTTTCTTCCAATCCCCATTGGCAAAGGTGTCTAATATCAGATAACTGATATCCTTTTCGGTAACAGTGCCGTCAAAGTCGCACTGAATTAGGGTTTTATTCTCACCAGTTGGGTGCATCTCAATATAACGCATATTTTTACATTAGTTGCAATAACTATCAAGCTTGACATAGCCCGCTAATCAAAGCACAATTATTTTACTGAGATAGTTACTCAGAAGTTTGATAGCCAGCGAGCATTTATGAAGATATTAGTTACCAATGATGATGGAATTGATTCACCTGGGCTGTGGGCGGTGGTTGAGGAACTTCGTCAGGTGGGGGAGGTAGTGGTTGTAGCTCCTCAAAGTGAGCAGAGCGGGGTAGGGACTTCGGTAAATTTACGCCGTGCTGTAAAAGTATTTCCGCAAGCAGGAGGGAAAGGGATCTACGCTACCGACGGCACTCCAGTTGATTGCGTCATCATAGCTTTCAGGTCTTT
>DAOUSX010000190.1 GCA_030627025.1 Dehalococcoidia bacterium | reverse complement strand
ATAAATTAATCAAAGAGGTAGCAAACCTTGGAGGTTGCCTCAAAGGATTGGTCCCCGAGCATGTTGCTGCTGCCCTAAATAACAGGTTGGCCCAGGCACAACTTGAGGCTCCGACATAAAGGACCCCATGTTAAAACAAAATTTATCGCAATGAGGAGGTGATAAAGAGTGGCATACAAAATCACCGATGAATGTATTAGCTGTGGCGCTTGTGAATCGGAATGTAAGAATGAAGCAATAAGCGAGGCCGAATCAATCTACGTAATCGACCCGGATAAATGCACTGAGTGTATAGGATGGTTTGAATCATCCAAGTGTGTTGAGATCTGCCCTGTAGACGCCTGTGTTCTCGACCCAGAGCATAAGGAGACACACGAGCAACTTCTGGAAAAATGGCGGACGCTACATCCAGGCGAGACTCCAACTGTTACCTAAGGTAAAGCTCGCTAAACATTTCAAGTAAAAAGACGCTTGCCGTAACCCGGAACCGCTTTCGCCTGACTCCAAAGCGACCTTTCGCTATAAGCCCTTACGCTAACATAACAATCCCCACAGTGATTACGACGCGAAAATTTCTCTATCATCTCTTTCTGGCTGGAGTACTTGTTGCGCCATAGTGAACACGGGATAAAGGCTCCATCGGGCATTACCACAAAGAACCTTATGCCCGCTTTACAGTTTGGTATACTCCCTTGCTCCAAGAACTTCAAGGTATCTAGAAGTTCAGCTTCAGGGTTAAATATATGATTAGTTCGCCTCTGTAATTCCACAAGCTGTTGAATAGTTTGGCGTAAAATCCCCCGTTCCTCTTCACCATCAATACAATAACTTCTATCACTCGTCCGTCTTGCAGTATATGCGCTATACGATATAAATACATTCCACTCTTCAGCCTTCCTAGCTATAGGCAAAACTTCCTTCAGATTATCTCGGGTTATAACTGTGTTCAAGATAATATTCTTGAACCCGAACTTTGCCAGTCGGGGGATCGTTCGCTCTAAACGGTTGTACAAACCCCGATGCCGCCGGAAGTGGTCATGCCTTTCATTGGGGAAATCAAGCGATACTGAAAATTGGTTCACACCAGCCTCATATAACTGAAGATAATTGCCTTCTTCTAATAGCACACCGTTGGTAACAAATATCAAATAGGGGAGCCCATCAGGTTGCTTGATAGCCTTCACCACCTCTATTATATCCTTGCGTAGAAACGGCTCACCACCGGAGATTTGCACCACAGGAGGCTTTAGCAATCTGGTTAGCTTACCATACTCATATGGCTGAAGCTGCTTCTCATCCTTTATCACGCCGCCCAAATCACAATGTCGACAGTTACAGTTACAAGAAAGAGTCACTTCATAAGAAACCACCAAAGGGCGATTTGTCATATAACTACGTATTACCTTCCCAGCAACCTTGAGTCCTTGTAATACTGAAAAATTCGTCATTTCCTAGCAATAGGCTTGAGACTTCTGTTTGAAGCCAGTCACCACACAGTTATCGAGCCTTGAAGGGTATACCAAGGTTATCTTATTCATAACTCTTCCCCGAGTAGAGCCAGGATGGAGCAAAGACCTTACTAGCCCATACGCCTTAAACCACTTCAACAATGGTATAACCAGCATAAGCAAACTTATGGATTCCCCGTAGTTGACAGAAGACAGATTTTTAAATCCTGCATTCCCAAGGGTATTCATAAGAGTTTTAGTGGTAAATTGGTTGATGTGAATTCTCCTCACATTCCACCATCTTCTCTCCATGATTCTTGCAGGTATCCCTCCAAAGTCTGGTGTTGATGCCACCAGCAACCCTCCAGGTTTAAGTACTCTATGGACCTCTTTAAGAACTGTAAGCGGTTGGGGGAGATGCTCCAGAACTTGCCATAGAGTAACCACATCAAAATGGTTTCCCGGAAATTGCATCTCTTCAAAGAGTCCTACCTCGACATCCAAACCAAATTCCCTTTTAGCATATTCTGCCGCATCCTGCGACAACTCAACTCCTCTGGTAATATACCCAGCCCTGGAAGCATTAAACAAGAAAAAGCCTTCCCCACAACCTACATCTAAAAGCTTCGTATTGCTCTTATATTTTTTTGTTAATTTCACCTGCGCTTTAGTAGCACGTAAGCGATTTCCGCGAACAATAGACACATCGCTATTCTTCATTCCAGAGTAATTGCCGTTGATTCGGCTTGCTTTCTCAATCGGATTTACATATACAAGATGGCACTCTCGACACTTGACATGCCTTCCATATTTATCCCCGTGAAGCATATAGACAGTATCTATACCACCTTGAAGGTCACCTTCCTCTATATTGGATTCGAACAGCATGTCAAAGTCATTCTTACCACAATTGGGGCAACTACGATACTCTACCAATGAAGCCATCTTACTTCGTACCTTGCTTAAAGCTGCTTGGCTTTCTCATGAGCAGCAATAACAGCTTCAAGAATACTGGACCGAAAGCCTCCCCATTCCAACTGAGCCAAAGCTTCGGCAGTCGTCCCACCTGGCGAGGTAACCATGTTTCTCAGCTCAGCAGGATGTTTCCCCACTTTTTCAACCATGTGGGCAGAACCCAGTATCGTCTGTATTGCCAATTCTTTGGCCACTTTGTGAGACAAGCCAATATAGACACCCGCATCAGTAAGCACTTCAATAAATAGAAATACATAAGCTGGACCGCTGCCACTTAAAGCCGTGGCCATGTCTATATATTTTTCCTCGGGAAAATAAATTTCCTTACCTAAGGCACTAAGTATGGAGCGGGCCATCTTCTTATGTTCCTGATTAGCTTCAACCGTGGTAGTCCACACAATCATCCCTTCACCAATTCGTGCAGGCATGTTAGGCATAGCGCGGATGATATGAGGATAAGTTAAGCCATTACTCAAAGTAGCTAAGCTAGCGCCAGCCACTATGGACAATATAGCTTGTTCGCGAAGCGAACCTTTTATGACCTCCATCACCTCTGCCAAATTCTCGGGCTTAATTGCCAGGATAACTACATCAGCATTTTCCACCGCCCTTTTACTATCGGCAGAGGTTTTCACT
>DAOUSX010000074.1 GCA_030627025.1 Dehalococcoidia bacterium | reverse complement strand
CGAAGGTGCTGATTACTTTTTCTCTCTTCCAGCAGTGGAGATCAACGTTGACAATGAGGGAGTGGAGGTTGAAACCCCTCATTTGGCGTTCAAGGCTAAGGCGGTGGTCATCGCTGCTGGTTTTAAGCCCGGCTTCACCAGAAAACTCGGTTTGGGGAGCATTGACCATTTTGCCATTGGTGCCCAAACTGTGGTTGAAGTTCAGAGCGTTGAAGAAGTTGAGATTTATTTCAGTCAAGAAGTAGCGCCGGGATTTTTTGGCTGGCTTGTCCCTATTTCAAACGGCAAAGCTTTAGCCGGCGTGCTCGCTACATCTCATGCCAAATTCTATTTGGAGAAATTCTTGGCTAGCCCTTTTTGCCGAGGGAAGGTGATACGACAGGAAGCCGGGATGAGAGGGAGAGCTATTCCCATGGGGATCTTACCTCGAACCTATGGTGATAGGTTATTAGTCGTTGGGGATGCTGCTGGGCAGGTGAAACCAACCACGGGAGGGGGAATATATTTCGGGCATCTGGGCAGTGAGGCAGCAGTTGAGGTGCTATTAGAGGCGTTTGATAATGGAAGCTTGGAAGCAAGACAGCTTTCCCACTATCAAAGAGCGTGGAAGGCGAAAATGGGGAGGGAAATTCGGCGTAGCCATGTGGCTCGCAGGCTATACCAGAAACTGAGTGACGGTCAAATAGACAGGCTGTTTGATGTTGCTAGTTCCCATAATATAGTAGGAGCTTTACTTGACTCACCCACTTTCTCCTTTGACTGGCATGGCAACTTTATATTAGCTGTTATAAAAAGCGTTCGGAATTATCTTCCTGGCAAGATATTCTCCCTATTTACAGGGAAAGCTAATTCCACAGATATTAACGAAAGGCAATGGACATGAGCGGAGATAGTTCTTTGCCCTGTCATGTAGCCATAATCATGGATGGCAATGGCAGGTGGGCAAGACAGCGAAGGCTTCCCAGGATCGCGGGTCATCGAGCTGGTGCTAAGAACATCCGTAGAGTAGTTAAGGCATTTGCCAACTACGGCGTGAAGTATCTCACTCTTTTTGCTTTCTCCACCGAGAATTGGAGTAGACCACAGAAAGAGATTCATGGATTAGTACGGCTGTTATCGAATAGTATAGATGAGGAAGCTAAAGCTTTGCATAAAGCTAACATAAAGTTAAGACATATAGGCAAGTTGGATAGGTTGTCTGTTGAGCTAAGGCGGAGAGTTAAGTCGGCCACCGAGCTTACCAAGGATAATACCAGAATGACTCTTTGTCTTGCCTTCGATTATGGTAGCAGGTCTGAGATAGTGGATGCAGTGCGGTGTATCAAGGAAGGCAATGTTTCCCCGGAAGGTATAAACGAGACGATATTCAGCAGTTATCTTGGCACTGCAGACATTCCTGACCCTGACCTGATTATTCGAACTGGTGGTGAAATTCGTTTGAGCAACTTCCTATTATGGCAGGCGGCGTACAGTGAACTCTATTTTACGCCGGTATTATGGCCAGACTTCAACAAGAAAGAGATTGAGAAAGCACTGCTTGACTACAGGCAACGGCAGCGCCGTTTTGGCAATCTGTAGCTCGTTTAATTGACCGTTGTTATGCGAGAAATAGCTTGGGTTATAGCAACTACCTTGAGCCCAGTCTTTGAATTAAGAGGAGGAATTCCTTTAGGGGTTCTTCGTTTTGGACTTGACCCGCTGCTTGTCTTTCTCGTCGCAATTATTGCGAATGCCCTGTTGTTTTTCCCCATCTTCTTTGGTTTGTCTCTCTTTTATGACAAGTTTTTGTCTCGATTTCAGCTCTTCAATCGCTATTTAGAGAATGTGAAGAGGCGAGGCAAGCCGAAAGTTGATAAGTATGGCTTTCTGGGGTTGACCTTGCTTGTAGCGATACCCCTGCCCGTTACCGGTGTATATACCGCGACCTTCGCGGGCTGGCTATTAGGTATGGATTGGAAGAAAGCTTTTCCTGCTATAGGACTGGGGGTAATCATAGCAGGCACGATTGTAACCATCGGTGTAACTTTGGGGTGGAAGATGTTCACCGCAGGTTGACTCTACAAGCCCGCTTCAGCCTTCAGAATTTCCGCCTTGTCTGTTTTCTCCCAGGGAAGGTCGAGGTCTTCTCTTCCAAAATGGCCATAGGTGGCGGTCTGGCGGTAGATGGGGCGACGTAAATTCAGGGTCTCGATGATAGCTCCTGGGCGTAAATCGAAGTGTTTTTTGATCAGGTCAAGGATAACATTATCTGAAACTTTTCCTGTGCCGAAGGTTTCGATAGAGATGGAGAGGGGGTATGCTACCCCGATGGCATAGGAGAGCTGGATCTCAAGACGGTCAGCTAATCCAGCAGCGACCAAGTTCTTGGCGACATATCGTGATGCATAGGCTGCGGAGCGATCAACTTTTGTTGGGTCCTTGCCTGAAAAACAGCCTCCGCCGTGTCTGGCGATGCCACCATAAGAGTCGACCAATATCTTGCGTCCGGTGAGGCCGGTGTCGCCCACCGGTCCACCAACGACGAAGCGTCCTGTCGCGTTGACATAAATCTTAGTTTCATCGTCCATCAGGTCGGATGGGATGACCTTCTTAATCACCTGTTCTACGAGATCGTGCTCAATAGTATCATGATTTGTGTTTGGGTCATGCTGAGCACCAAGAACAACATTGACCACCTTTTTGGGTATGCCATGACTGTATTCCACGGTTACCTGGGATTTGCCATCGGGACGAAGGTAAGGGAGGGTATGGTTCTTGCGCACTTCAGCGAGGCGGCGGCATAGCTTGTGTGCCAGTGTGATAGGGAGTGGCATGAGCTCGGGGGTCTCGTTGCAAGCGAAGCCCTCCATCATTCCCTGGTCGCCAGCACCCAGGGTTCCCTTCTCATTAATCGTTTCCCCACTCCTTGCTTCAAGAGATTGCTCTACCCCTCTGGCAATATCCTTTGATTGTTCCTTGATGGCGACCACCACTCCACAAGTATCGCAATCAAATCCATATTTGGCGCGAGTATATCCCACATCTCGCACCACGCCGCGAACAATCTCCGGTATTTCCACATAGCATTTAGTGGTAATTTCTCCCATAACGATGACCAGGCCTGTAGTCGCTGCCACCTCGCAGGCAACTCTTGCCATAGGGTCTTCCTTCAGTATGGCGTCGAGGATGGCATCGGAAATCTGGTCGCATAATTTATCGGGATGTCCCTCAGTAACGGACTCCGAAGTGAGCAAGTATGAAGATGCATTCTCAAAACTGTTCGGCATGTTTGCTCCTTTCCTCAGTTATATTAAGTGCCCGCTTCCCAGCTTTGCAGGTAGTTTTGTTGCTCCTCGGTCAGGGAATCGATGGTGATGTTCATGGAAGCGAGCTTTAACCTTCCTATCTCTTTGTCAATCTCCTCGGGCACGGAATAAACATCTGGCTTGAGCTTCCCTTTCATCCTGGCAAGATATTCCATGCATAGAGCTTGATTAGCGAAGCTCATATCCATAACGCTGGCGGGATGCCCTTCGGCGGCAGCCAGGTTAATGAGTCTTCCTTCACCAAGCAAGTAAATACGACGCCCGTCATCTAAGCTGTATTCATCAACATAAGGGCGTATTCGTCTTTTCGATTTTGCCAGGCTTTCCAGGGCAGGAATATTTATCTCTACATTAAAATGACCGCTGTTGGCTAAGATAGCTCCGTCTTTCATTTTGAGGAAGTGGCCTTTATCAATGACATTCATATTGCCTGTCGTGGTAATGAACACACTTCCTATCTGGCAGGCTTCCAGTAGAGGCATAACCGCGTAGCCGTCCATAGCCGCCTCCAGTGCACGGATAGGGTCAACTTCGGTGACGATGACATGAGCCCCCAATCCCTGAGCACGCATGGCTATTCCCCTGCCGCACCAGCCGTAACCACAAACAACCACCTTTCTTCCTGCCCAGAGGATATTGGTGGCTCTGGTAACACCATCAACGGTGCTTTGCCCTGTGCCATAGCGATTGTCAAAAAAATGCTTGGTTTGAGCATCGTTTACAGCGATGAGGGGGTAGCCTAACTTCCCCTCTTTTGCCATATTTCTTAGTCTGATGACCCCGGTGGTGGTCTCCTCAGTGCCACCAATCATATTGTGAATTAGTTCAGTATGTTCTTTATGCAAGGTGGAGACCAGGTCAGCACCGTCATCCATGGTAAGCTGGGGCTTATGTTCCAGCGCCGTGATAATATGTTTGTAGTAAGTTTTATTATCCTCTCCTTTTATGGCATTTACGGGAATGCCATAGTCAACCAGAGCAGCAGCGACATTATCCTGGGTGCTTAAGGGGTTAGAGGCACAGAAGACCAGGTCAGCACCGCCTTCCTTCAGAGCCATCGCTAGGTTAGCTGTTTCGGTGGTGATGTGAAGACAGGCGGAGACGCGAATTCCCTGGAGGGGTTTTTCTTTAGCAAATCTTTGTTTTATTAATTTGATTACCGGCATCTCCTTGCCAGCCCACTCAATGCGAAGCTTGCCTTCATCAACTAAGGAAGGGTCTTTAATGTCATAATTTTTCATATTTAACTTTGCTCCAAACCTTATAGTGTTATCTATTGACAACAAAGTGTCAAGAAGAATGAATATTCAAATGCAGTGTCCTTCTATCGCCTGAACTGAGTGGCAACCCAATCGGGTATATCTAATGTGCCCATAAGGAGTGGTTTTTGATGACAATCACTACCTCCAGTCATAATAAGGTTGTGTCTCCTGGCGAACTTAACATAGTATGCAATAGTCTTTTCCTCATGTCTGGGGTGCCAGCACTCAATACCATCAATATACGGTAGCATATATTTTTCAATTATCTTCATTTGCTCACTTAAGTCTCGTGTTATGGTTACCAAAGATGTGCCATCAGGGTCATTGGGATGCGCATGTACCAGTACGCCGCCGGCATTTCTGACTAATTGCGACGCTTCAGCAAGCGAAAGGGGATACTTGGGTACATCGCACTTAACCAGGTATTTATCGAATGCCTCCTGCGTATCACTGACGATGCCTTTTTTTATTAGATAGTTCGCGATATGGGGGCGTCCGAATGTACCATCCACGCTATCCTGTATGTTCTCGATATCCTCCTCCGTGAACCTTTGGATACCTTCTTTGTCGAACTCAGCATTCAATTTCTGTAAAATCTGGCGTGCCCTGCTTTCCCTGTGTTCTCGTATTAGTTGGAGTTTGTTTCTTAACTCTTCGTTGTTGAAATCATACTGGTATCCCAGAAAATCAAGGGAGACGGGCTTGTTACCGAGATACTGGAAGGTCACATTCAATTCCACTCCGGTGAGGTAGGATATACCATACTGTTTAGCCAGAGCAATTGCCCTTTCCTGGCAGTTTATAGAATCGTGGTCGGTGGTCGACATTAAATCGATATTTCTCTTTTTTGCCTCTTTGAACACTTCTTCAATGGAGAAATTGCCGTCGGAACAGGTCTTGGTATGGATATGCAGGTCTATTTTCATCTTTTTTCCATACCGATGATATACCAATCTTCAGGAGGGTCTTTCTGGGTATCCACTATCAAATGGATGATGCTAAGGTTGGGATTCAATCGCTTCAGGTCATCTAAATCCACTTGTTGGAACTTCTTTTTGTTGTTGAGGTAGGCTTGTTTGGTAAGTGCATTCGATTCGTAACTCTCCCTGGTTCGTCTCAGTATCCTCCCTATGGCTACTTTCTGTGGGCAGTCTGTTTGAAGGATAACCAATGTTTTGTTGTGTTTGGCTGCTATTTCAGCGGCGCGCCTTCTTAGCAATTGCGTGACGAAGGTAGCATCAATTATCACATTATTGCCCTTTTTGACGGTCTCCGCTGCCCTCTGAAATGTTTCATCATAGACCATCGTTCGCTTATCCATATTTGAAGCAACTTCTTCATCGAATATGTCCTCGTTTTTCAGCACTTCTTTCCTGACTAGGTCGGTTCGAACGATGGGATAGCCTTTTATTTTGGATATTTCCTCGCTGGTCTCGGTCTTCCAGGTTCCCGGAAGCCCACAGGTGATGAGCAAGGTATTATCCTTCAATTCAGCTTGTATGAATTCGGCAAATGGTTCTTTCAAT
>DAOUSX010000005.1 GCA_030627025.1 Dehalococcoidia bacterium | reverse complement strand
TTCTTAGGGAGCGAATCGAGGAACTGAACATATTTTGGCGTCTTAAAGCTGCTGAGCTTCCCCTTGCAAAAATCGATTACCTCTTGCTCAGTGGCTTTTTCACCCGGCTTCAACACGATAAACGCCTTGAGTTCCTCGCCATATTTCTGATCAGCAACGCCAACAACGGCTGCCTCGGAAACCTTGGAATGTTGATAGATAACTGTCTCAATCTCATTTGGGAAGATATTTTCCCCGGCCTTTATTATCATATTCTTCTTGCGCTCTACGATGAAGAAATATCCATCTTCATCCATGTAACCCATATCTCCAGTGCGAAGCCAGCCGCCCTGCAATGCTTCCTTAGTTTCCTCGGGCTTGTTCCAGTATCCCTGCATCACCACAGATCCCCCCACCACTAGCTCCCCTACCTCGCCAACCTTGAGTGGTTTGCCATCTTCGTCCACCACTCTCATCTTACCATTCAATGGCTTGCCTATGGACGCCGGCTTGTATGGTCTATCAAATGGGCAACAGGAATTATTGGCTGTCGCCTCGGTTAATCCCCAACCCTGGTATACCTTGCCGGGGTATTTAGACTCGAACTCCTTTCTGGTCTCCTCGTTCAATGGAGCAGAGCCGGAAATCCAGTACTTCATTGAAGAAAGGTCGTATTTCTTGGGCTCAGGATATATGTTCTGGTAGACGAACATAGTAGGCACCTGGGTTGTGAGCTTTACCTTATGTTTCTGTATCGCTTCAAAAATGAGGTCGGTGTCGAACCATCTGACCAATATCCATTTATTGCCGCCGTAGAGAAAGGCGCCCATTGTTGCCATGCCATAGGCATGAGAAAGGGGAAGTGAGCTTAACATCACATCGCCCTGCATGACTGGTCCCTTGAGGGTTTCAGCCTGCCCTTCAGCATTAGCATACAAAGCCTGGTGGGCGAGCATAACTCCCTTAGGTTTTCCCGTAGTCCCAGCAGTGTAAAGCAAAGCCGCTAGTTCATCATCCTTGGTATTTTCCATCTCCAATTTGTCTGAGCTTTTATCCACTATGTCCTTAAATAAGAGTGTGTCCGGGGCTTCGTCAACTGAAATTACATGCTTTATACTCGGCGCTGACGCCTTGCCACGGGAGACCTTTTCCATGAATTCCGAGCTGCTTATTACCACAACCGGAGTGGAATCCTGATAGATGTATGCTGTTTCCTCAGCCGAGATAAGAAAGCTAAGTGGGGTAACCGCAGCGCCAATTTTGAATATTCCCCTGAAGCTTACTTGCACTTCTAGGCAGTTGGGGAGCTGGATGACAACCCTATCACCTCTCTTCACACCAAGGCTTTTAAGCGCATTGCCAACTCTGTTTGACCAGCGGTCCATTTCAACATTGGTATATTCCTTACCCTCGAATATCGATGAAGTATATTCCCCAAACCTCTCGAGATTTTCTTTCCCTAATTGCGCCACATTCATTTCTACCTTTCCTCCTTCCCAAATCTTGATGAAAATACTTTATCTTAAAAATGCCCCAAAAAACAATACGAAACGAGCCTCCAACACCTTGTTAAGGCGAAGTGAAAGGCGTAAAATGGAATTTAAAATCAAATTTTTCGGTAAAGAAAAAAGGAGGTGCTTGAATGGAAAAGGCACTGCAGTCGCATGTTATGAGGAGGCTGTGTGTTGGGGACATGCTCAGGCGGAGCGCACAAAAATCTGCCAAGAAAGAAGCATTAGTTTATAGCTATAAAGGCACAGTCACAACTCGGCTCACTTTCGAAGAGCTCAACCAGAAAGTAAACAGATTTGCCAATGCTTTAACCAAGCTCGGAATCAAGAAAGGAGACAGGGTCGCTATCATCTCACATAATTGTTCCCAATACGCCATCTATTTGTACGCCCTGGCAAAGATGGGAGCCTGGATAACTCCCCTGAATTTCGCTCTCAAGGCAAGAGAAATTACTCAACTAATCAATCATGCTGAACCTGTTGCTTTCATTGTGGAAGACGAGCTACTGGATAACGTAAGGGAACTACAGCAAGATATGCCCAGCGTGAAACATTACATCCTGATAAATCTTGCTGGTGCGAAGCAACTACCTGAGAGATGGCTTGATTTCGACCAGTTATGTTCAGAAAGGTATTCCGATGCCGAGCCATATTTCGAGGTCAATGGAGACGACGTCATGACTTTGATGTATACCTCGGGGACTGAGGCGATGCCTAAAGGTGTCATGAATAGCCACAGTAATTGGCATTCCACTTTCCTGAGCCAGCTTGGCGACCTCAACGCAGTGGCATGGACGCCGGATGAATGCATGATAGACTCGATACCGCTTTATCATGTTGCCGGTGTGAACTTACTCATGGCCACTCTTGGCGTTCAAGTGAAGGTTATCATGCACTATGAACCCAGTCCTCAGGAGATCCTGCAACTCGTTCAGAACGAGAAGGTTACCTACCTGGTCTATCCCCCTACTGTCTTCATCAATATCCTGAAGCTGCCCATACCGAATATCGAAGAGTTTATGAGAAAAACTTTCGCCTCAGTGAAAAGAGTTATCCTCTTTGGTGCACCCATCCCCGGAGCATCTATGAGGAAATTGGTTGACATATTACCAGAAGTCTACTGGATGAATTACTACGGGCAATCGGAACTGACACCCCTGGGAACATTGTTGCAATACCCTGATGTGCTCAGGAAGGTTAAGGAGTCTGAGGAAAGATTCGGAGGAGCAGAGCCAATCGGACAGCCTCATAACATGGTGGAGATGAAAATAGTGGATGAAAACGACAATGATGTTCCGCCGGGAACCGTCGGGGAAATGGTCGCTAGAAGCGCTTCGGTAATGCTGGGATATTACAAGGAAGAGGAAAAAACCAAGGAGATTTTCAGAGGAGGCTGGCTCCATACCGGTGACCTTGCCATAATGGATGAGGAACACCACTTCTATTTCGTCGATAGAAAGAAGGACGTCGTAAAAAGTGGAGGCGAAAATGTTTCCACCGTTGAGGTGGAATCAGTGATATCTGGCCACCCCAAAGTTGCTGATGTCGCTATAGTGGGTTTTTCCCATCCGAGGTGGATGGAGGCGGTTACCGCGTTTGTGGTCGCTAAACCGAACGAGAGCATCACCGAGGAAGAAATCATCCAGTTCTGCAAGGAAAACCTCGCCGGGTATAAAGTACCCAAGAAGGTCATTGTGCTGGATGAAATTCCCAAAAACCCTTCAGGGAAGGCCTTAAAGAAGGATTTGAGGGATCAATTTCAGGACATTTATCAATGAAAAGATAAGCATTGCAGCCAATCTTATAGATAATGCTCTGTCATCATCTTTTCGGAGATTGTTAACCCTCTTTTCTTCAGCTCCTGGAAGAATTCTTGTGGCTCAACGCAGCCCTCCGGTGCGAACACGCCTTTCTCTGTGATACCGCCACTGGCGAGCATCTGAGCCCCGATGGATAATGCTATGCCCGCTTCCCAATCATTGCCTATCCTATCATAGGTGTAACTTGTTGCCCTGCCCTCCTTCTTGCCCTTCACGATTACCCGTGATACCTTGGTAAGCTGCCCTCCACCAATCATGTCCTTACCCATCCTGTGAAGCAGAGATTCCAGGAGGGAAACGGTGAACTCCCTGGGCACCACCGAGACTCCTTTCACTTTAATAGGCTCAGCATCTCCCAGCCCATAGGAGAGAAACCTTATGAATTCCTGTCCTGCCCATACTGGAACGATGCCACCTTTACAGGAGACATCCTTGACTGAAATATATCTGGGAACGGTTATGGGCTCAGGATGTCCCGAATGGAATACCTCGACTCTGCCCACAGGTTCGGGAAAATCAATTACCTCTTTATCTGAACCAGCAGGCACATCAACCCACTGCCCTTGGTGATAGGAAGGCACATCACCTGAAAATGCGCCAATAGCATGCAGGACACCAGCGCCTCCCACTCGAGAAATAGCAGGATGAACCCAGATGAACTCAATTTCCTCAACTTCGTCCAGCTTCTGCGCCCCATATTTGGCACATAAATTTCCTACCCCGGGATTATTGCCCATGCCAATTATCGCAGTTATACCAGCTTGTTTAGCCTCGTCATGTAAATTAAGCTCATCAATCGTTGGCTGAGGATCATCGCAAATATCGACAAAGTTCACCCGAGCCTCTATCGCCGCTTTGAGAACCTTAACCCCGTATTCGCTGAATGGACCGATAGCGCTGGCTACCACGCTGGCATCCTGCATCACCCTCATCAAAGAAGCATTGTCGTTGGCATCCACAAACGCCGCTGAAATTTCCACCCCTTCAGCTTTATAGTCTTTCACCAAGGATTCCACCTTGGGCCTATCATAATCGGCGATAACGATTCGCTTAACACCGCTGTCAACCAAATCCCTCAGCGCAATTTCCCCCATCCCCCCTCCACCAAGCAAGACAATCTTCATCTCGAGCCTCCGTTCATAAACAAATTCTCGTTCAAAAAGGGAACTAAAGCAGCAATCAAGCCATCAGTATAAATTCTCTCCCTATCCATAACACCTTTAGTCAAATATCCCACTGCTCCTTGTTTCCGCCTGGTCTCCTGTTCACCAAGCAAGTTATCAATTACTTCACCAAGTTCAACACCACTTGCAGACCCTTTGGTTCATTTCGTCGCTGTACTGATTATGTCAACTAAATTTGTGATTCCGTTTTCCTTCATAAAGCGCTCTATCCCCTGCAGTACATCAAGACTAGCACGAGGATTGGTGAGATTAGCTGTACCCACCTGGATTGCGCTGGCGCCAGCCATGATGAACTCCAGGGCATCCTCGCCGGAAGCAATGCCACCACAACCTATCACCGGAATACTGACTACCTTGGCTACTTCATACACCATGTAGAGGGCTATTGGCTTGATGGCAGGACCAGAAAGTCCACCGGTGATATTTCCCAAGCATGGCTTCCTTTCATTTATATCTATTGCCATTGCCTTTATGGTGTTGATCAAGCACACTGCATCAGCCTTGACTTCCTCCACTGCCAGAGCAATTTCTTTAATATCAGTCACATTTGGAGTTAATTTCACGATGAGAGGCAAAGTAGTCACAGCCTTAACTGCTGAGGTTACTTGAGCTGCCGTTTCAGGAATCAACCCAAATTCCATCCCTCCTGCCGAGACATTAGGACAGCTGATATTCAACTCAATGCCACTTACCCCCGGCACACCTTCTAACTTAGCAGCAAGTTGAACATATTCATCAATTGTTTCCCCAGCAATATTAACGATGACTGGCACTTGCCAGCCTGCCCATACCGGCGCTTTATCTTCAATCAAAGCATCAACGCCGATATTCTCCAACCCAACGGAATTAAGCAATCCACACTTTGTTTCTATCAATCGTGGCTGAGGATTGCCACTCCTAGGCTCGAGAGTGATTCCCTTGCATACAATAGCCCCCAGTTTCTGTATGTCGACGAGCTCACTATATTCTATGCCATAACCGAAAGTGCCTGAAGCAGTCATCACCGGATTAACCAAGGTTAATCCTTCAGGATGATGTGGCGCTAGCTGAACGCTGGTGTTTAACAAACCACCTTCCATTCTTAGACCCTTCACCATTATATCAAGGTAGTCTATAATAAACCCGTATCAGTCAATTATGGTAGGTTAAAATGGTGGGGGAAAACCAATATACTATCCGACTTGCAGAGGATAGAGACATCCATCAAGTAGCTGAGATAGACCAAGAGGCTTTCTCTGAGGAGCAATTATTTCGCTCCTATGCTTCATATCACCGGGAGATTCACAATCCATTAGCTCGCTATATTGTGGCATGTGCAGAAGAAGAGCATGGACTGAATACAAACAAGCAAATCATGCCCGAACTTCCCTGGTATAAGCGACTTCTTAGCCATAATTATCACAATGTAAAATACACGACTAATGAGCAGTATGTCCTTGGTTTCGCCGGCTTTTGGATTATGCCCGATGAAGGACACATCACCGCCCTTGGAGTAAGGAGCAATCATCGCTGCAGTGGAATAGGAGAGAGATTACTTATCTCACTTATTGACCTTGCCACCCAACTAAGCATTAAAACAATCACCTTAGAAGTACGCGCTTCCAACGAAGCAGCTCAGTCACTTTACCGAAAATATGGATTCCAAGCAGTGGGGAGACGCCCTCGTTACTACTCAAATAACAGGGAGGATGCTGTGCTCATGAGCACAAATACTATAACCTCTGCCTCCTTTCAGGCACATTTTCAGGAATTAAAGGAAGCTCACCGACAAAGGTGGAAAGAGTCTTTCATTGCCGCTTAACTGCCGCAGTCAGCCATATTTACTCAAGATAGACTTAAAAGAATCGACCACAAAACTCAACTGTTCTCTGCTAGCAGCAAAAGTAGAGAGCTTAAAAGCTCTGGCCAAGCCTGGTTGCAGACCCCAAATTCCTCTATCTTTGAGCTCTTTGTAAAGAAAATATCCTCGCTCCCGAACACGCTTGGATATCTCGTAAAGCATCAGCGTTTCAAAATGCAATAAGTCATGCCTGTGTGGCTTTTCCCCCAACTGCTTGAATCCCAATTTTTCAACCTCATCGGAAAACCACTGTGCCTTTAGTACCTGCTCATCCCAATCATGAACCCTTTCCACCACATAAGGAAACGATGCCATAAGCGTTACCACAGGAACTCCTCTTAATGCACAACCAAGAAGCTCAAGTTCTTTATTGCTATATGTTTCCGATTTCCTCAATACCACCTCCTCCCACCTCTTTTTCATCCCCAATACTCCACAAGGTCCGGCAGACGCCATACTCTTGTGACCGCTGCCGATGATGAAATCAGCCCCTAACTCATCCATATTCACAGGCATTCTACCTACAGCGTACGCCCCGTTGAGGATAAACGGAACATCATGGTTTTGAGCAATCTCCCCCAGCCTCTTTGCATCAGGGATATTTCCATAGTTACCGTCGGGGTAGGTTAATAGAATCATCCTGGGGTGATGTTTTTCTATCAATGGCTCATACTCGTTAACATCAATGGTGAATCCAGGGTAGCCCGAGCTGGGTACCTCAACCACGTTTAATCCCGCTCTTTGAGCAGCAACAATTGTAGTGTAATGCCGATTACCATCGACGATAATCGAGTCACCAAGCCTAGCCAGCGAATGCATTATCATGAATTTAGCTTCTCTTGCTCCGTGAGTTACAGCGGCAACTTCACAACCCAAAAATTCAGGCAAAAACTCGTGCACAAACTCCCGAATAGGAGGATTTGCAATGTTACTTAGATTACCCGCGCAAAAATCACACACGGAGTAACCATCTCCGAATTCTATCAAAGCCTTTTTTGCCGCTTCAGTGAGCAGCCCACCTGTCTGCAAGGGCATAAGAGTTATAATATCTTTATGCTTTCGGTGTAACTCACCAAGCTTCTGCAGCCTCTTATCCTTCAACCTTACCCTTCCCTCCTTTAAATTGCGATTTTACCGTTATAAAAACAGCCCCACCAACTCCAATCTTTTTCTGTTGTTTCTCTATATATTCACGAATAGCTGTGGGAATCTGCAAATTGAGGTCTGAGAGATGCTTTATCGCCTTCACCTGATAGGTTAAATCCTCGTGGCTATTCTCTATTAGAGCTGCTGCACCCATAGCGATAGCATGCATATAGTTTACCCCGCTGTATTCTCCCGAAGGGACAATATCGCTACAAATAGTACCATCAGCTACACAAATTTCATTGAAGCCAGCAGGACCGATAAGCCTCTTGCCTTCCTCCTTCTCCACGACCTTCACCTCAACGAGGTCATCCTCCCAGGCCAGAAACTCACAGGGAGCAATTTCATCCTTGTGCTTTCGTGCAGTTTGCTCAATTGCACTGGCTATCTTTCTCCCCCGAGAAGTTCCTGGACTTGCTATATAGGTGATAGACCTGGCTATCTCCTCGTCGGAAAATTCCACCACAGAGAATTGAGGATATGCTACTTTCCTAATATCACCTACTTCATAAAGTATCATCGCTAATCTCTCGATGCCTAAGCCAGCGTTGAATACCGGATATTTAACGTTAAAGTTCGCCAGCGATACCGGGGAATACATACCAATATCAGCAACTTCTATCCATTCACCGTTGTAATTAACAAAAACTTCCTGCTCCTGACCAGGAGCATAATATTTGGATGTTGCCATCTTCGTTTCGATCTTAATATCAGAAAAACCATATTGCCTGAGAATTTCCTCGGTTATCTTCCTACCAGCACTTAAGGAAATGTTGGCATCCATTATTACTATTGACGCTGAATGATGAATTCGTAAATGATGAGCATCCTCCCTCTGTTCATTACGATACCGAGGACCTACCGAAAACAAGGCGACGGGAAACTTAGCTTTATCCTGTATCGCCGCTAATGTGTGAAACCAGGTAGCCGTCATGTGACTCCTGAGCGTCTTGTTGGAAGACAACGGCCTCATTTTCTCCAGTTCAGGGAAAACGCGACTCAACAGGTCAGTAGCCTGATGGTCAGTAATACCTAACCCAGCGATAAGCTCCTCTACAAGGTTATCGGCTTCAATTTCTCCTTTTTTATACGCCCTCAAGATGCCCCGCAACTTCCTGACATCAAGTTCCTGCACTATCTTTCTTGCCTCGGTTATCTTCTTGTTGCTCAAACCTATCTCGGGACGCGGCAATTCGGCAAGATAATAAACCCTGTCAAGGATGACTCGCGCCTCAGGACCATATTGTTTGGAAACGTCGCTATCAGGCAAGATGGTAAGATTTTCCACCTCGTCAAAGCCAAGGTTTAATAATATTTCCCTGGATTTTTGAATTAGCTCACGCAGAAGGTGCGGTCTACCACGACCCTGGAGACGGACCTCAGTATCTACCGGCAAAAGCCTGGCCGTCGATGTCCACGTCTCGGTAAAATCTCTCCTTGCCTGAGCCCGTATTTTGTTTAAATCAAACATCTCCTGCAGCGCGACAATAAATCTCCTCCCCACCACACTCAGCCCGCCACAACCATCTTGCTTAAACGCTTCAAGATTTCCCCAGCACCACTTACCATATCATCAATGACTTCCTTCACGCTAGGGACTTCGTTGATAAGCCCGGTGACCTGTCCACAAGGCAGAATTCCCGTGTGCAAATCACCCGTTTCAAAAGCTTCCTGAACCTTTTTACCTATAATAAGCGGAATCAACTCCTCAAGAGTGGCTCCCTTTTTCTCCATCTCGACAACTTTTTGTGAGGCTTCGGTTTTTAGAGTTCTTTCCATGATGCCCAGGGAACGCATCACGCATATAGTATCAGTCTCCTTAGCGTTGATCATAGCCTGTTTAGCATTCGAATGGATCAGGCTTTCCTTGGTAGCCATGAAGCGAGTGCCCATAACCACACCCTCCGCTCCTAAAGCTAAGGCCGCTACAAAACTGCGGGCATCACCGATCCCACCTCCAGCAATAACAGGAACGCTCACGGCACCGACGGCAACCGGAACCTGAATAAAGGTAGTTATCTCATCCATTGGTGGTATGCCGCCACATTCAAATCCCACTATAGCCACGGCATCCGCCCCCAGCCGCTCCGCAGTCCGAGCATCCCTCACCCGAGCTACCTTATGAATATGTTTCGCATTGCCCTTCTTAATACGTTGCACATGCTCTTCGGTGATTCTCCCCGATGTTTCAAAAGCGCTAACCCCTTCCTCAATAGCTGTATCCATCATCCCTTCCCTGTCCACGAATTCAAGCACAGGCATGAAAGTAACGTTGACGCCGAAGGGCTTGTCGGTAAGCGTTTTAATCTTTCGAATCTCGTCTCTTAGTTCTTCCTTAGAAGCAAAATTGCCCACAGCAAGCATACCCATGCCGCCAGCTTGGGATACAGCGGCAACAAGCTCTGCATTTGATACATACTGCATCCCGCCACAAATTATGGGATATTCAATCCCCAGCATTTCAGTTATCCTTGTCTTAAACAATGTCTTACCTCCCTTTTCAGAAATTTGCCTTATTATACCTTATTTTTTGAGCCACATCGCCCTTATAGGAGGTTTGACTATTAAATCCCCGATTGAGTAGTATATAGTGCGAATTTTCGTTTTTTGGCCCACTGAAATAAAATTCTAAAGGAGGGTACTTTTTATGGACTTCGAGACGCTTTCTGTATCACAGGAGGGTAAAATTCTGTATGTCAGCTTGAATAGACCCGAAAAAAGGAACGCCATGAATTTGCAAATGTTCGATGACCTTGAGCAATGCATGACCAAAGTAGCCGCTAAGAATGATGTTGGGGCAGTGATCATTCAAGGGGAAGGAAAAGCATTCAGCAGCGGCACAGACTTAACTGAATTAGCAGAACTGGCACAGCAAGGCGGTGATGTCCAGGACTTTCGGGCGTCAGTAAGAAAACTTCAGCGAGCATTTTCAGAGATAGAACATCTCGAGAAAGCGGTTATCGCCGCAATCCATGGATATGCCCTTGGAGGAGCATTTGAATTGATACTAGCCTGTGACCTCAGAGTCGCTTCCGAAGAAGCAAGATTTTCCATACCCGAGGTAACTTTGGGCATAATCCCGGATTTAGGTGGCTCGAATAGACTTTCCAGAATAGTAGGCACAGGCAGGGCAAAGGAACTCATCCTGACCGGCAAGATGATTTCCGCTTCAGAAGCAGAACGAATTGGGCTGATAAACAAGGTCGTCCCTGTGGAACAACTGCGAGATACTGCTACAGCCTGGGCAGAGCAAATCATGAGGAACGGACCATTAGCGGTCGGACTGGCAAAGAAAGCCATTGATATGAACTTTTCGTTAAGCACATCTGAGGGACTTGAATTAGCGGGCATCGTGCAGAGTCTCGTTATTTTCGGTGCGAACTTCAGACAGGGAATTACGAAAAAGGGTACTCAACCTAAAACAACTGCCTGAGTGTCATGGAGCAATGGACGCCAGCCAGAACAGGAGGTTTTTATGACTGCATTACTGGATATGTTGGGATGCCGTTATCCTATCATTCACGGACCAGTTGGTGCCATGAACAGCTCGAAGCTAGTGGCAGCCATTTGTGAAGCAGGAGCCTTCGGAATGCTTGCTATGGGCTTCATGAGCGACCTTCAGGAGGCAAAGCGCCTGGTAAAAGAGGTCCAGAAACTGACCGATAAACCATTCGGGGCAAACCTCTCGATCATGAACCCTGTAAATCAAAACATCCTCGAGATACTGGCAGATGCCGGGGTAAAAGCTGTCACCACCTCAGCAGGTTCTCCCCGTCATATCTATCCGCAAATCCACGCCCTGGGGATGACAGGAATGCATGTTGTTCTTTCCTTTCCCCATGCCGTAAAGGCTATAGATGCCGGTGTGGATGGGCTGGTTGTTTCGGGATTAGAGTCGGGGGGTCTTCGCTCCACTGGTCCTGAATCCACGACCATGGTTCTCGTCCCATTAGTGGTAGACCATGTAAATGTCCCGGTGGTCGCCGCTGGAGGCATTGCTGACTCACGAGGCTACCGTGCTGCTCTAGCTCTCGGTGCTCAAGGAGTACAGGTCGGCACACGATTTATAGCCTCTGAGGAAAGCCCCGCCCCCACAGAATGGAAGAATGCCATACTCAATTGTGGCGATGGAGAGACCAGCCTCCTTCCTCTGGGAAACTTGAATATACGAGTTATCGTCAATCCCAAGCTCAGGGAGAAGATGGATAGTCCCGATGTAGACCTTACTCAAGAGTATAATTTAATAAACGCACCTCAAGCCTGGAATAGCGGAGACTTTGACCTCTTCCCGGCAGGCGCAGGACAGGTGAGCGCTCTGATTAAGGAGATTAAACCTGTAAAGGCGATTATAGAAGAGATAGTTTCAGAAGGGCGTTGACTGTTTAACAAGAAATCACCTTCCACTACCTCCGAGCACTCTGAGTTTCACCAGCAGGCATCATCCGTGTTCTTAAGCCCTGCTTGCCAACATGTTGCTTTACAACTTTTCATCATCGGGTTAGAATAAGATAAAGTTTTTGCGGGTGTAACTCAGCGGTAGAGTGCTTGCTTCCCAAGCAAGTTGTCGTGGGTTCGAGCCCCATCACCCGCTGTGGAGAAATAAACAAAAAGTTATGCGGATAAAACTGAAGAACGACCAACTGGATAAACTGGCACAACACCTCCCTTTTGAGGTGATGCTGGACCAGCCCAGAGATGTTAGGGGCTTTCTGGAAATACTGGGACACGATATGCCCTGGGATGGAGTTGGACTTAGCAAATTTGGTGACGCTGTTAGAAAGCCGAACAGGGTTACCTTCGACGTTGAGGTGGTTGACGGCGGATTCATCTGTGACGTACATCCATCATTTGCCTGCTATATCTCCGATCTACTAACACAAAAATAAACGCAATGGGCCGTTAGCTCAGTTTGGTAGAGCACCTGACTTTTAATCAGGGTGTCGTGGGTTCGAGTCCCACACGGCCTACTGCAGAGCCAGCAGGTGCACTTGACTGCCAAAAAATTTTTCGCAACCTTGCATTAAGCTGCATAACTAGACCCGTTCACTTTGATTCCAATTTATTTCTGATATCTTCCTTCAGTATATTTTTCAAGATTTTACCGACCCGGTCTCTAGGTATCTCCTTCGTAATTTCAAGTCGTTGTGGACGCTTATATATAGCGATACTCTTCTCCTTCATAAATGAAGTCAATTCACCCAGGGTGACTTTTTCTCCTTCTCTAGGAACTATATAAACACAGACCTTTTCACCCAATCTTTCATCAGGCATCGGTACCGCTGCTGCATCCAAAACCTTAGGATGTCCAAGAAGGATACTTTCAACCTCCTGTGCGCTGATATTGAAGCCGCCTCGAATTATGATATCTTTTTTTCTGTCAACAAAACTAATGAAATTTCCTTCCTTTATTCGGAACAGGTCTCCTGTGCGAATGAACCCCTGTTTATCAAATGCCTTTTCTGTCAAGTCAGGCTGTCTAAAGTAACCAGATATTACATTTGGACCTCTGTAAAGTAGTTCCCCCACACGACCCACTTCAGTTATCTCCTCGCCAGTCTCAGGGTCCAGGAGCTTTGTTTCAATGGCTTTACTTAAGAACTTCCCGTTCCATGTTACCCCTCGCTTACCGTATTGAGGCAATCCATCTATCCTTTTCTCTAAATCGGGGGCGTCCAGCGCTCCAGAATGAATGCCTGGCCCCTCGCTCATCCCCCAGAGATTCCCGATTTCCATGCCCCACCTTCTTTCAAATTCCTGAGCGGACCATAGGGCTGGTGGTGCCCCACCTATGATGATTGACCTGACAGCGCTCAGGTCGAACTTATCTACCATCTGGTGCTTTGCTATAGCGTTTACCACGGCAGGAACAAGAAGAGTATAGTTTACCTTCTCCTCTATCATTTGTTGCAGCCAAACCACCGGATGAAAGGGATGATGCAAAACAAGTGTACCGCCCACCATGAGCCAGGGAACGTATGTTGTTCCCAATCCAGCAATGTTAACCAGTGGGCCAGCAGTTAGCAGTGTTTCTCCCTTTCTGATCCCCGCTAGCTCTACTTCTGCAATACCTTCAACAATCCAGTTATTATGGCTTAGAGGACATCCCTTGGGCTCGATTTCAGTGCCAGCAGTCCAGCAAACAGCAAAAATATCGTTAGCATCTATTTTTACCTCATCAAGTTTGCCCGTTATCTCTCCTTTGCCCATTTCTCTCACTTCTTGTAAGTAAATTATGCGTTTTAAATTGGGAAGCTTTGACCGCAGCCTTTCGCCCATTTCTCCATGTTTAAAATCATGAAATTCCTCGACCGTAATGAACGCTCTGGCTTGAGTTAGATCACCAACATACCGTAATTCTGATTCTCTCCACTGCATTGGCGCAGGAGAGGTGAAGGCTCCAGTCCTGCCAATAGCCAAATAGAGCATTGCCAACTCCCAGCAATTGGGAAGCTGAACGATAATAATGTCATCCTTCTGAATACCCATTCTTAACAAGCTCTCTGCGGTGGCATCCACTGCCCGGTCCAATTCTCTATACGTGAGCCTCTCCGGCGGTAAGCCCACCAATTGCTCTTTATCAGGAGGATCCAGCAGGCAAACCCTATCAGGGTCCTCACTTACACGCTCTTTGAAATAATCGATAAGCGATTTCTTCCCCCAATATCCCTTCGCTGTGTATTCTTCAATTCTTTCTTGTGAATCCAGAATCATTTCATATCCCCCTTTGGTTTTATTTTAAGGCTTTTGCGCTATCCCTGAGTCTCGCTAATCTTTCCTCCAGCACCACCTGGCCGTCAAGCTTCTTCCATTCAATTAGGCAACTGCCAGGAACTAGCCCCGGCCAAAATTTCCCTGACACTCTTGTAAGCATCATATGTACTGGTGCTAATCAAGCCATGGACAACGGCATCAGGATCAGGAACGGCAAGCAGACAATTAGTAACACGGTGACCATGACCAGTCAGCCGCAGCGCCACTGCCGAAACGCTGACCGAATCCAGCCGCTCCGATACCTCTCTAAGGCTCTCTGCGCGTGGTCGCAGTGAGCGACTAACTGCCATATCACCATCCCTTGCCCCCCATCCTCCATTAGCCGACGATTGTAGAGAAGGCCAGGATAGATGTCAAGCCTTCCCGGCAGCATTAGCAACAAATCTCCCTTTTTGATTTCCCATTCACTCGTTGCAAAGGGAAACCTATTTCTCCTCAACATGAGTGGAAACGCTTTGTTTTTGCGAAATTTTAAGGGGAAAGTTGGCAAAATTAGAAGAGGAGTGCCCCTCCGAAAGCGCTGTGTTATTCGCAGCCCTTTGCCTCCTCTCACCCTGAGCTTGCTTCCTACCTATTTATTGGGAGCGAAGCAATCCCGGGACGAGATTGCTTCGGCACTAACGTGCCTCGCAATGACAGGGGAAGGCGTGCCTCGCAATGACAGAAGGGAGGTGTCATTGCGCCCTTTTCTATTGTCATTGCGAGCCGAAGGCGTGGCAATCCCGGCAAAGCAAAACTCAAAAATCAAAAGGCAAAATGACAGAGCAAAAATGAAAAACAGTCAGTATGAAGCTGAAGGCTGATAGCTGCTAAATTGGGATTTGTTTAGCATTTAGTGCTTGGAGTTTAGGATTTCCCCGTGGGGGTGTCATTGCGGTGAGCCGAA
>DAOUSX010000081.1 GCA_030627025.1 Dehalococcoidia bacterium | reverse complement strand
GGTGTGGTATCCGGCACCGTGAAGCTGCCCTCAGTGGAGCCATAGGCGCTTACGGTATGATGCACGTAGGCGAGAGGCAGTGTAAGAAGGGTAAAAAGAATAAATATAAGCCCGATAGCTTCTGTTTTTTTCATCGTTTTTCATCTGGGTCTTCAAGCAGATGAAGCTTTAGTCTTCTTTCTCTTCATCAAGAAATATGCCCCGCCGATGATTACTGCCGCCGCTACTCCGCCAATAATGTAATAGCGGCTGTGGCTGGCTCCTGCGACTTCACCACTCGCATTCAATTCCTCCTCCAGGGTGGTAGCATAGGGCTCACCCTCCAGATTCAACTGAAGCATGAAGCCATAAGTCCCATCCACCCAGCCTCCAGCGGGGATGTAATTATATTTTAGCTCAACTCTCCCCTTCTCCAGTGGGGTAAGCGTTGCCACCGTGGTCTCCTCTAACGGAGTGCCATCAAATGTCACCTTGAGCACCACCTCAGCTTCAGGGTAGGTCTGGTAAAGGTTGTTTATGGTATATACTACCTGGACGAAGGCGAGCTTGCCGGTCTCGGTGTAGTAATTAGGAACAATGCCAAAGCCATCAAAGCAAACCGTTTTCACAGTGAGGATTATCGTCTTCTCCTCGTCCGCGGCTATATCGAAGGTCTCCTCAGCGAGCTTTTTCCCACCAACATAAGCTTCAGCAAGGTATTTTCCCGGCGATACTTTGATTTTGAGACTCCCCGTCTCGGAATAGCCAAAGTCCGCTTTCTCGCTATCTACCAGTTTATATAACCTGACCACTGCAGGCATAGGCTCGCCGCCGGGGTTGACTGCGGTTACCTCCACTGAAGCTGTTTCACCAACGATGGTTAACGTAGCGGTCTGAGCAACAGAGCCAACGATTTTTATGCCGGCACCTTCCCTCTGGGCTTCAGCACTTATCTTAAGCGCATATTCTCCGGGAACAGCATCCTCAGTGACATTAACGCCAACCATCACCCTTTTCTGTTCTCCAGCGTTGAGAGCGAAATCTTCCTCAGAGAGCGCTAACTTCACTCCCATCGGAGCCTCAGTGGTCATATTGATTTTGAGCGCATCGTCGCCATTGTTGAATATGACCACATAAATGCCCGGGGAGCTTATATTTACCCCTTGAGGCAGCTCAAGCTTCTGGCGATAAAAGCTGCCCGACATTGCTAACCCTCCAGCCTTTACTGGCAGGGGGGGTTAGCAAAAAGGAAAAAAGAGTAATAAAGATAAGGGGGACAGTTAAAGCTGCCCCCCATCTCAGTTTAGACATTTACCTTAGCCGTTTGCAATCTGGAAATAAATCGTTCCACTATACTCTGTTGGTTCGATGCCCGCTGCCCCCAGCGCTAGCCACAATCCGTGGTCACCACTGGGATAGCCAGCCTCGCCAGTCTGAACTCCAGTACTGTTTATCGCTTGATAAGCCGTGCTCATGTTTACCGAACTAGCCAGAGTAGTGGTATCATCGATTGCCAGGGAAAACTCACCAGATCCAGGAGTACCGGCGGTATTGAGGGTCACATTTGCTGTAACACCGAGCCACTTGCCATTTCCTGAGCCATCGTCGGTCTTGGCTTCTTCGTTATAGTTGCCATTAGCGATGTTCTTAACGGTTGCGGTTTTATTATTTGTAGCAAAGGCTGACCCCAGGTCTACAGTCCCAAAATCAACTGTGGCGGTACTCACCGTTATCTCGCCATACCACTGCATATCGCTGCCAGTAGTGGTGTGATTACTACCCACTTCAGAGGCACTATCAGTAGCGTTAACTCTTGCAAACCACTTACCAGTGGTCTCGGTAGCTACCTTGCCTGGCTGGAAACTAAATTTCCAATCGCCAGTATATTCGGTGAGAGCCGGATGTGTGCAAGTTGCATTATCTATTGACCAGGTGGAAGGAGAACCAGATTGGATGGCGAAAGTGTCATTCGATGCATACCAGGTCATAATGGCAAGAGTCTGGGTATCAGGAGTCGGGGACGCTCCAGGGTCAGTATAGCTGCCATCAGCATCGTAGAACAAAACTGTCTCTACCGTAGAAAGGTCAGATAGCTTGTTATTATCGGTAATGGTAACATTGACCCATGCTTGTGACTGTGGAGTCATCGAAAGAGTAACTGTCGGCTCATCCACAGTGGGCGGAACATTTGGTGTATAAGTAACCCAAATCTCAACTTTAGCAATATACAAAGGATTTGGTTTAGCTAAACCATCATACACCACATCAACGTCAAGTTCCTGAACATTGCTCCAGTTCCATGAAGTGGGGGCATTGGTATCACTAGTAATATTATAGTAAGGACTCCAGCCAGGCGATGTTCCTGGAGTCCACGTGTGGTTAGTTCCGTCTCCTGCGGTGAAAACCGGTCGAAGATAGATAAAATCTCCGCCATCTCCATATCCATAAGCCCGAAGCTCAACTTTGCTGATTGGCCCTAAACCTGTTCCGGAACAGTTATTTGCATTATTAAGCTGAAATTCTCCTGCGTTGTTGGTAGAAGCATAGGTATCGAGATTGTCATCGGTCATAGAAGCTGGACTGTCCTCCCAAACCTCGGCACCATAAGCGTTGAAATAATAAGTAACTGTATCGGGGCTGGCCATCGCCACCTGGGGAGGAACTACATAGAATTGCAGAAAGGCAGGCACAACCAGACTAGCCACCATCAAAAGGCTCAACCACAACAATTTTCGAGGCTTCATATCGCGCCCGACCCCTGAACATTATTGCAGAAAATCCCCGCTACTACTAGGGCATCCGAGAGAATGTGTATTGCGACAGTGAACCATATTCTACAATCCACAAGCCTCATGGCGTCCCTGGCGGGACTCGAACCCACAACCCGCTGCTTAGAAGGCAGCCGCTCTATCCAATTGAGCTACAGGGACATCCTTAATAATTCTACTCTTTGGTAAATAGGCTGTAAATCTTGTTGTAGCGCTCTGTGGTGGCTTGAATTACCTCTGGTGGCAATATGGGTGGTGGGGATTCCTTATCCCACCCTGAAGCAAGCAGCCAATCACGCACAGGCTGTTTATCAAGGCTGTGCTGAAATTGCCCAACTTCGTATTGACCAGCATCCCAGAAACGGCTTGAGTCCGGCGTTAATAACTCGTCGATAAGCGATAGCTTACCATCGATGAGACCAAATTCAAATTTGGTATCGCCGATTATGATGCCCCTGGTTTTAGCGTAGTCCTGAGCAAATCGATAGATGAGTAAACTCTTTCGTTCCATTTCTGCCATTAAGTGCTCAATGCCAAGCTCTGTTACATCCTCCCTGGTCAAAGGGCGGTCATGCTCCATATCGCTTTTGGTGGTGGGGGTGAAGATGGGCTGGGGAAGTTCCTCATTTTCCTCGATTCCAGATGGCAATCGAATGTTGCCAACTCTGCCGCTTTGTTCATATTCTGCCCAGGCTGAACCAGAAAGATAGCCTCGAATGATGCATTCCACCGGGATACGCTGGGCTTTGGCTACAAGCATGGAGCGACCTACAAGGCTTGTTCCGGGCGTAGGCGAGGAATCTCTCTTCCTTTGAGATTGCGGAGCTTGTTCCGAGCCTGTCAAGAGATTGCTTCGGGACCCTGTCCCTCGCAATGACAGGCGAGGAATCTCGTTCCTCGCAATGCCGGTAGGGGTGCTCGGAATGACAGTGGAGGCAGTGGCAATAACGTCCTGAAGCGCGGCGAGGCTATCAATTGTCTCGATAAAGTGATTGGGGACAATATGGTCTGTTTTTTTAAACCAGAAGGCTGAGAGCTGGTTGAGAATTCTTCCCTTTTCAGGCACGCCGCAGGGTAGGACATAGTCGAAGGCAGAGATGCGGTCAGTGGATACGATGAGAAGCTTGTCTCCTAAATCATAGACGTCTCGCACCTTGCCACGCTTGAATAAAGGGAATGATAAGTTGGTTTCCAACAAGATAGACATATTTAAATCATTCCCCTCCCTCTAACTCCCTCCCTCAAGGGGAGGGAGGACTATTTTCCTCTCCCTTGACGGGAGAGGATTAAGGTGTGGGTGAAACCAACCCCAACCGCTCAAAAATGCTATCCACATGCTTCAAGTAGTAGTTATAGTCAAATAGGGATTCTAATTCCGACCTGGTTAGATGGGCGGCAACCCGATTATCTGCTTCGAGAAGAGATAGGAAGCTCTTCTTTTGCTGCCAGGCCTCCATAGCATTCCGCTGCACCATTTCATAGGCTTCCTCTCGATTTAATCCTTTGTCTATTAAAGCGAGGAGAACCCGCTGTGAGAAGATCAATCCTTGAGTAAGCTCGAGATTACGACGCATATTTTCGGGGTAGACCTTGAGCTCCTTTATTACCGAGGTAAGCAAAGAGAGCATATAATCCAGTGCCAGGCAGGAATCAGGCAGGATGATGCGCTCTGTTGAGGAATGGCTGATATCACGCTCGTGCCATAATGCGATGTTTTCCAATGAGGTGGTGACGTATCCTCTTATTAATCTGGCAAGGCCGCAAATACGTTCACAAAGCTCGGGATTTCTCTTGTGGGGCATCGCTGAAGAGCCTGTCTGTCCCACTTCAAATGGTTCCTCAACTTCGAGGATTTCAGTCCTTTGAAGGCTTCTGATTTCGGTGGCGAATTTCTCCAGTGAACTGGCGGTTATGGCTAAAGTAGCGACAAATTGGGCATGGCGGTCGCGCTGGATTATCTGGCTTGAGATTGGAGCAGGAGTGAGTCCTAATTTGTGACAAGTCAATTTCTCCACTTCTGGAGATACGGTAGCGTATGTGCCCACTGCTCCCGAGATTTTACCTACGGAGATGGTTTGCTTAGCATCCTCTAATCTTTGTGCATTGCGTCTCATCTCTTCAACCCATAACGCCAATTTCAAGCCAAAGGTGGTTGGCTCAGCATGAACGCCATGGGTTCGCCCTATCATAATGGTGTATTTGTGTTCTATGGCTTTATTCTCTAAGGTGGAAATAAGTTCAGTAATATCCTGTGCTAGGATATCAGCTGATTCCACTAATTGGAGGCTTAAAGCGGTATCCATAACGTCTGAGGAAGTAAGCCCAAGATGGATGAAACGCGATTCCTCGCCGAGGCTTTCCGCCACTGATTTAAGGAAGGCAGTCATGTCATGGTGAGTTACCCTGAGAAATTGAGCGATGCGGTCCAGGTTGTAGTTAGCTTTCCTTATTTTGGTCATTGCTTCTCTGGGGATTTCGCCCAGCTCTGTCCAGGCTTCGCAGACAGCTATTTCTACCTCAAGCCACTTGTCGAACTTGCTCTTATCAGACCATATTTTTTTCATCCGGGGTCTTGAGTAGCGCTCAATCATATTATTCTCCAGCTAACCCCTGTTTATACTTAGCATAGGCTTGTTTGATCTTGTCATATTTAATTCCCAGAATCTGTGCAGCGAGCAAGGCGGCGTTCTTGGCAGCATTTATGCCCACACAAGCTACAGGAACGCCAGCGGGCATCTGAATTACGGAAAGCAAAGCATCTATGCCTTTTAACTTGCTGGTGGGCAGAGGAACACCGATTACGGGAATTGGTGTCCAACTAGCTAATACTCCGGGAAGATGTGCAGCATAACCAGCGGCGGCAATGATGACTTCGGTTCCTCTTTTTTCTGCCTCCAATCCATATTCCCTCACCTTCTCCGGGTTTCTATGAGCCGAAATAACGGAGAGTTGATAATCAATTCCTAATTCTTCCAGCATATCTATGGCAGGCTGTATCATATCAGCGTCTGTTTTGCTACCGAGCACTATTCCCACTAATGGCATTTGTGTCCCCCTCCCTCTAACTCCCTCCCGCCAGGGGAGGGAGAATTATTTAAAGTTACCTCTCCCTTGACGGGAGAGGTAAGGTGAGGGTGAATTTTCCTTTCCCTTGAGGATAGCATTATATTATATTCCGCTCCCG